>JACXUX010000191.1 GCA_014763725.1 Rhodobacterales bacterium | reverse complement strand
GCCTGCTTGTGAAGATGGATCAGCATGTCCGCACCCCGCTCCGAATGTCCCACAAGATCGATCTTGCCATGAAAAACGCAGAGCGCCGAAGGTCTATGTGATCATCCGGGATGGAACAGCTATACAAAACCCTGCAGGCTCTGACGAGAAAAAACGCAGCTTTTCATCATAAAATCAATGGTATGGGTGTTGTTCAGGCCGAACGAAGTAGCCGTCCGCGACCCGGAAATACCCCTGCAGCTCAACAGTATCGCCCGCGGTGAGCGGGACCATGGTCTGCAGCCAGATGGCGGTGGCGAGCGAGACGTGGGTGGCGGAGATTTTGCCGAGGGAGCCGCGGATTTCCGTCGTGCCGTTCAGCACGAGCCGCCCGCGCATGCGCGCCGTGGCGCTGGCGTTGATCTTGTAGAGGAGCGTCGCGCCGAAGAGGTAGGTGCCGTCAACCAGCGCCACGAAATGGTTGTTCGCGGCGTCGAACGCGCCCTGGTCGTTGGTGTCGGTGTTGTTGAGGCCGATCTTCATCCAGGTGCCGACGCCGACATAGTTGTCGTAGTTGGTGTACGCCTTGAACCGCGGCAGCCGGGGCTGGTGGACGATGCCGGTGGCGTTGTCGACGCTGAGCCCTTCGAAGAACGTGCTGCCGTCGGCCGAGACCGCGAGGCGGAACCTGTCGGAGCCGAACAGCCCCACCAGCGCCTTGGTCACGAAGCCGGTCTGCCGCGTCAAACCGAGGTCATCGCCAGCCCGCGCCGGGTGCGGCAGTCCGTGGCGCGGCCCATGTGGTGCAGCCGCGTCGGCTGGCCCAGGACCCCCAGCCAGCAGTGCCCGGTCACATGCATGTCGATCATCCCCGGCAACGGCACACCGGCGACAAAGGCCGCCGTGCCGTCGATGGGGTCCAGCACCCAGACGTGATCGGCGCCGGGCGCCACATCCTGGCCTTCCTCGCCCAGAAGACCGTGATCGGGAAAGCGGTCGGCGATCATCGCGCGCAGGCGCTCCTCTACCGCGCGGTCGGTGGCGGTGACAAGACTTCGGTCGGGCTTGGTTTCGGGGTCGGGAAGGCCTGCGGCAGCGGCCATGGCGCGCGCCGCGTCGGCCAGTTGCAGGGCAAAGCCGATCACGGTTGCGCCTGCGCCACGACCTGTTGCAACGGCCCCAGCGCCGCCGGGGCGGCGGCCAGCACCGGCGCCCCGACACTCAGCATCTGCGCCAGATCAAAGGGGGCAACGCCGCCGCCCGCCTCGGCCACCATCAGCATGCCGCCCAGGCAATCCCAGGCGTTCATGTGCGGCTCGTAATACCCAGCCAGCCGCCCGGCGGCGACCTGCGCCAGCATCAAGGCCCCCGATCCGTTGCGATAGAACATGCCGCCCGCCTGCAACAGCGCGGCAATCACCGCGCCGATATGCGCCAGTTCCGCGCGATGACTGCCGCCGATTGCGGTCATCCGCCCGGCAAGCCCCTGCGCCGGGTCCACATGCAATGCGACGCCGTTCAGCCGCGCCCCGCCGCCCAGCACCGCATCATAGGTTTCCGCCATCACCGGGGCATGGGTGACGGCGCTGACCGTCGCCCGCCCGTCCGTGACAGCAATCGCCACGCACCAATGCGGCAGGCCCGACAGGAAGGGCATGGTCCCGTCGATCGGGTCAATGACCCAGGTGAACCCATCGCCCGCCGCACCGCCGCCTTCCTCGCCCAGGATCGCATCACCGGGAAAGGCCTGCGCCAGACGGGCGCGGATCATATCCTCGACCTCGCGGTCAGCGCGGCTGACCACGTCTTGCGGGTTGGCCTTGGTTTCCACCTCCAGCGCGTCGCGGTGGGTGAAATGCGCCAGAGCCAGCGCGCCCGCCTCCTGCGCAAGGGTCAAGGCAAGGGCGTGGCGGGCGTGAATTGCGTCGGTCATGGTCATCCTTCAGGCCACGCGGATCAGCGCGGCGGGGTCGAAGTGCAGGCTCACCCTGTCGCCCGCGGCAAAGCGCGGCTCGGTGATCGGGCGCGAGACCAGGATTTCGCCCGCCGGGGTGTCAAGGCCATATTCCATCCGGCTGCCCAGATAGCTGACCGAAGTCACCTGCGCATCGCCGCCGGCGCGCAGCGCGATCCGTTCGGGGCGGACCGAGACAGTCGCGGCCCCGTCCGGGCCGCTGAGCGCCAGCGACAGGCCCGGCGCGGTGAAATGACCTTGGACCACCTGCCCCGCGATCAGGTTCGCGTCGCCGATGAAATTGGCGATGAAGGGCGTGGCGGGGCGTTCATAGAGGTCTGCGGGCGCGCCCACCTGCACGATCCGGCCCTTGTCCATCACCACGATGCGGTCCGAGACCGCCAGCGCCTCTTCCTGATCATGCGTCACATAGACCGCCGTCAGGCCAAAGCGGCGTTGCAGGCTGCGGATTTCTTCGCGCACCTTGCGGCGCAGCTTGGCATCGACGTTGGACAGGGGTTCGTCGAACAGGATCACGTCGGGTTGCTGCACGATGGCGCGCGCCACCGCCACGCGCTGCTGCTGCCCGCCCGACAGTTCGGCCGGAAGCCGCGCCTCCAGCCCGCCAAGGCCGACCTGTTCGAGGATCTCGCGCGCGCGGGCCTGCGCCTGCGCCTTGGGCGTGCCACGGATGACAGGGCCGTAGGCCACGTTGTCCAAGACCGAGATGTGCGGAAAGAGCGCGTAGGACTGGAACACCATGCCGACATTGCGCGCCGAGGCCGGATCGCGGCTGACATCGCGCCCGGCAATGAACACCCGGCCTTCGGAGGGCAGTTCCAGCCCCGCGATCAGCCGCAAGGAGGTGGTCTTGCCGCAGCCCGAGGGGCCGAGGAAGGTGACAAGCTCGCCCTTGGCGATGGCCAGGTCGATGCCCGCCACGGCGGTCGCTGTGCCATAGCGTTTGACCACGCTGCGGAATTCGATGGCTGTTTCTGTCATGCGTTCCTCATTCCGCCGGTAGCGCAAGGCCAGACCGCCGCCCCAGCCGCCGCTTGCCAACCACCCAGTTCATCCCGGCGACACAGGCGATCATCACCAGCATCAGCACCGTCGAATAGGCGATGGCCAGCGCATATTCGCCATTCTCGACCCGGCCCATGATATAGGCCGTGGCCATGTTGTGCCGCGCCGAGACCAGAAAGATCACCGCCGACACCGCCGTCATCGCGGTGACAAAGGAATAGACCAGCGCCGTGAACATCGCCGGGCGGATCAAGGGCAGAACCACATCGCGCAACACCCGCCCGCCGCCCGCGCCCATGGTCTGGCTCGCTTCCTCCATGCTGCGGTCGATCTGCGCGAGCGCGGCGATCCCCGCCCGCATCCCCACCGGCATGTTGCGGAAGACAAAGCAGATCACCAGGATCCACATCGTGCCGGTGATGTCGATCGGCGGCACGTTGAAGGCGGCGATGTAGCTCACGCCCACCACCGTGCCGGGGATGGCAAAGGACAACAGCGTGCCGAATTCGAAGGCGCGCTTGCCCGCGAAATCCTGCCGCGCGATCAGCCAGGCGGTCAGGATGCCGATGGCCATGGTCAAGGGCGCGGACAGGGCCGACACCCACAGCGTGGTGATCATGCTGTCCCAGGCCGAGCCGAAGAGCTGCACGCCGCGCTCGCCCACCTCGACCGAAAAGGCGGTCCAGAGATGGCCGAAGGTTGGCGTCAGGTCCTGCCGCGCAATGTCCTTGACGAACCCGCCCGCCAGCACGATGGCATAGACGCCCACGGTCAGGATCACGAAGGGCAGCACCGCGGCCATCGCCGCCCATTTGATCAGGGGCGGCGCCGGGGCCACCAGCCCCGCGTCCGACTTGCCCGAAACGGTGACATAGCTTGCGCGCCCCAGCCAGCGCGCCTGCACCCAGAAGGCGCCGACCGTCAGCGCCAAGAGCAACAGCGACAGCGTAGCGGCCTGACCCAGGTCATACTGCGCGCCGACCACGGCAAAGAAGATCTTGGTGGACAGCACGTCATAGCTGCCGCCCAGCACCATGGGGTTGCCGAAATCCGACAGGCTTTCAATGAAGGCCAGCAGGAAGGCCGCCGCCAGCGCCGGGCGCAGGAGGGGCCATGTCACGGTGCGAAAGGTGGTCACTGGCCGCGCGCCAAGGGTGGTCGAGGCTTCCTCCAGAGTGGGGTTGATCGCCTCCAGCCCGGACAGGATCACGAGGAACGTCACGGGGGCAAAGGCCAGCACCTGCGCGATCAGGATGCCGGGCAGGCCGTAAACCCAACGGCCGGGCCGCACCCCGAACCACTCGGCCACCTCGACCGTCACGAAACCCGTGCGCCCGAACAGCACGATGATCGCCACACCCACCACGAAGGGCGGCGTGATCACCGGCAGGATCGCCAGCGCCCGCAACAGCCGCTTCAGGCGGAAATCGGTGCGCGCGACCAGAAGCGCGAGGCCAAGACCGAGGCCCGTGGCAATCGCCGCCGACAGGATGCCCAGCACCAGCGAATTCACCACCACGCCGCAGCGCCCCGCGCCTGTGACGCAGCCCAGCGACCACAGGTCGGCCGCGGTGATCCGGTTCAGGAAAGGTATCGTCGACAGCGTGCCGTCCGGGGCGACAAAGGCCGCCGACATCAGGCGCAGGATCGGAAAGAACACGAACAGCGACAGCGCCGCCACGATGCCGACGATGGCAAAGGCCGGAAACCGCTCGCCCCGGCAAAAGCCGCGCGCCGCCAGCACTTCGGCCAGCGCGCCGATCAGGGCAAGGCCCGCCGCCCAGGCCCCCAAGCCGAACCCCGGTTGGCCGGCCGCCGCCTGCGGGAACAGCACCGCAATGCCGGGCAGGGCCGGTCCGCGCAGCCCGATGCCGAAGCCCTGCAACAAGAGCCAGACCAGCGCCGCACCCACCAGAGCCGGAGTGACCCCCTGTATCCGCCAGTCGCGCGCGATCAGGGCCAGCGCCATCAGCCCCGCCGCAGTCAGGACCAGCGGCAAGAGCCAGACCCGCCCCGCCAGCCCTTCGACCAACGCCGATGCGGTGAAGGCCCCGCCTTTGTACCAAGGCAAGGCCAGCACGCCGATCCCGAAAAGGCCGGGCCAGGCCAACCCGACCCGGCCCGAAAAAATGCCGCTCACTTCGGCAGCGCGCCGATTTCGGCGTCCCAGCGCGCCAGCAGCGCGGTGCGCACCTCGGACGACCCGTATTTGGCGAAATCATAGTCGATCAGCTTGATCTGATCCAGTTTCGGCGCCTGCGGCGGGGTAGCGGCAGATTTGTTCGACGGCACCTGGAAGCTGTTCACCGACGCGCCGATTTCCTGCGCCTTGGCCGACAGCGCCCAGTCATACCACGCCTTCGCCGCATCCGGGTTCGGCCCGCCCTTGATGATCGACATCGAGCCGACCTCATAGCCCGTGCCCTCGCAGGGGGCGACGGTCACGATGGGCGCGCCGAGATAGGCAAAGGCCTCGTCCTCGCCCAGCAACTGCACCATGGTCGCCAGCATGGTGTAGGACGTGCCCGAGGAATTGGGGTTCGCCACCTGGATGTCATCCCTGAACCGCGGGTCCAGCAGGTCCTTCCAGCAGGCCGGCGGGTTTTCCGTGACCAGCGTCGCGTTGTAGCCGAACCCCAGGGCGCCGGCGTAGATGCCGACGGTCCTGAAGCCCGAGGTTTCGGCCTGCGCGACGGCCCAGGGTTGCAGTTCCGTCAGCATGGGCGAGCGGTATTCCTCGGTCAGACCTTCCTGCGCGGCCTGAAGGTGCGGGTCGCCCGTGCCGCCCCACCAGATGTCGCCGCGCGGCTGGCCAGCCTCGGCCTTGATCTGGGCGAAGGTCTCGCCCGAGGACTTGCGCGTCATCAGCACGTTGATGCCGGTTTCGCGGGTGAAGGCCTCGGACTGGGCGCGGCACCATTCCTCGCCAACCGAGCAGTAAAGCACCAGTTCCTTGGATTGGGCAAAGGCCGCCAGCGGCAAAAGCGCCAATGCCGTGGCCCCGATCAGGCTTGTCCGTCTGTTCATGGTCTTGCTCCTTGGTTGGGCCGAACGCAGGTGCGCCCGACGTTTAAATCAGATGATCGCCTTGCGCACCCTGGCCGAAACCCATTCCGACAGGACCACCGTCGCCAGGATGACGATCAGGATCATGGTGACCTGCGGCCAGGCCAGCACGTTGAGCGAAGCCTGCAGTTTCAGCCCCAGCCCGCCCGCGCCCACAAGGCCAAGGATCGCGCTTTCGCGAATGTTGATGTCCCAGCGGAACACCGTGATCCCCCAGAAGGCGGGCAGGATCTGCGGGATGATGGCGTAGTTCAGCACCTGTGCCGGGCTGGCCCCTGTCGCTGTGACGGCCTCGATCTGGTGGATGTCGGTTTCCTCGATCGCCTCATACAGCAGCTTTCCGATAAAGCCGATGGACCGCAGACCGATGGCGATGATCCCGGCCAGCAGGCCCGGCCCGAGGATCGCCACCAGCAAGAGCGCCCAGATCAGCGAGTTGATCGAGCGCGAGGCGACGATCAGGAACAAGGCGGCCGGCCGCAGGATCAAGGCCGAGGGCGTGGTGTTGCGCGCGGCC
>JACXUX010000190.1 GCA_014763725.1 Rhodobacterales bacterium | reverse complement strand
GCGCTAGGGGGGCGGAATGCTGACGGTGGCCGCGCTCTACCACTTTACCCGCCTGCCCGACCCCGCCGCGCTGCGCGCGCCGATCCTGGACCTGTGCCGGGATCAGGGGGTGCGCGGCACGCTGATCCTGGCGCCCGAGGGGGTGAACGGCACGATCGCCGGCCCCCGCGCCGGCATCGACCGGGTGGTGGCGCATCTGCGCGGCCTGCCGGGCTGCGCGGGGATCGAGGTCAAGGAAAGCCCCGCCGCGACGATGCCCTTTCGCCGCCTGCGGGTAAAGCTGCGGGCGGAAATCGTGACCCTGGGCCAGCCCGGCGCCGACCCGCTGGCCGCCGTGGGCCGGCATGTGCCGCCCGCCGAATGGAACGACCTGATCCGCCAGCCCGACGTGGCGGTGATCGACACCCGCAACGCCTATGAGGTGGCGATCGGCACCTTTGCCGGCGCGATCGACCCGGGCACGGCGACCTTTCGCGACTTTCCCGCCTGGTGGCAGGCCAACCGCGACCGGCTGGGCAACCGGGGCATCGCGATGTTCTGCACCGGCGGCATCCGCTGCGAACGGGCGACGGCGTGGCTGATCTCGCAGGGGGTGGATCGGGTGTTCCACCTGCAGGGCGGCATCCTGAACTATCTGGACCAGGTGCCCGCGGCCGACAGCCTGTGGCAGGGGCAGTGCTTTGTCTTTGACGAACGGGTGTCGGTGGGTCACGGGCTGGTGCCCGGCGGGCTGGCCACCTGCGGCGCCTGCCGCCGCCCGCTGACCGACGCCGACCGCGCGCATCCGGCGTTCGAGGACGGCGTCTGCTGCCCCGCCTGCGTGGACGACCATTCCCCCGCCGACCGCGAACGGTTCCGCGAACGCAAACGCCAGATGCAGCTGGCCGCCCGCCGGGCCGAGGGCTGATCGCCCCCATCCGGGGCCGCGCCTGCGCCGCAGAAAAGCCGACTGAAAGAATCAGTCTTTACAAACCCGATCATTTCGATCAGCTTTCCCCCAGTCCCAGCCAACCGCGACGGCCAGCCCGGAGACCCAGATACGGAGCGGATGGAATGCCTTGCACACCCCTGACCCCGGGCGGCGCCTTGCTGCCCCTGACCCGGCCCGACGACCCGGCGCGCGCCGCCCTGGCCGAGACGCTGCACCGCGCCCTGACCGGCCTGCAGCCGCCGAACCTGATCGAGATGATCCTTGACCGGATGGAGCGTCCCGCATGAACGCGCGCCCCGATCCCCAGACGCTGACCCCCGCCCCGACCGCGTTGCCGCGGGACGAGGGCTGGCCCCTGCACGACGCCCTGCGCCTGACCCAGGGCGGCACCCAGGCGCGGATCGTGCTGAACGGCCAGGTCTATGCGCTGCGCATCACCCGCGCGGGCAAGCTGATCCTGACCAAGTGACCCGGCGGCGGGTCCGCCCGCCCTATCCCCCCAAGTGAAGTGAGACCGATGAACCGCACGCTTGCCGCGCTGCTGCTGGTCAGCACCGCCCTGACCGCGGCACCCGCCCGGGCCGCCGACCCCGCCGCCGTCGTCGCCACCTATGCCGACATCGCCGCGGCGGGATGCGCCGACAGCCTGGCCACGGCCCAGGCGCTGCGCGACGCGGTCCGGGCGCTGATCGACGCCCCGTCGCCCGCCACGCTGGCCGCCGCCCGGTCGGCCTGGCTGGCCGCCCGCGTGCCCTATCAGCAGACCGAGGTCTTCCGATTTGGCAACCCCATCGTGGACGACTGGGAAGGCCGGGTGAACGCCTGGCCGCTGGACGAGGGCCTGATCGACTATGTCGCGGGCGACGCGGCCCGCGAGGAAAACGCCTTTGCCACGCTGAACGTGATCGCCACGCCGACCTTTGCCCTGGCGGGCCGGCAGATCGACGCCACGCAGATCACGCCTGCGTTGATCTCGGAAACCCTGCATGAGGCCGACGGGATCGAGGCCAATGTCGCCTCGGGCTATCATGCGATCGAATTCCTGCTGTGGGGCCAGGATCTGAACGGCACCGGCCCCGGCGCGGGCAACCGGCCGCATACCGATTTCGTCCAGGTCGAGGGCTGCTCCGGCGGCAACTGCGACCGGCGCGCGGCCTATCTGCGGGCGGTGACCGATCTGCTGGTGTCGGACCTGGACTACATGGCCGCGCAATGGGCCCCGGACGGGGCGGCGCGCGCCGCGGTGACGGCCGATCCGCAGGCGGGCCTGCTGGCCATGCTGACCGGCATGGGCAGCCTGTCCTATGGCGAACTGGCGGGCGAACGGATGAAGCTGGGCCGGATGCTGAACGACCCCGAGGAAGAGCACGACTGCTTTTCCGACATACCCACAACAGCCACTATTTCGACGGGCTGGGCATCCGGAACGTCTATCTGGGCCGCTATGCCCGGGTCGACGGGTCGGTGGTGGCGGGGCCCGCGCTGACCGACCTGATCGCCGCGGCCGATGCCGGCGTCGACGCGCAGCTGAGGGCGGAACTGGAGGCCAGCGTCGCGGCGCTGGGCGCGATCCGGGCCGCGGCCGAGGCGGGCCTGGCCTATGACCAGATGCTGGCCTCCGGCCATGCCCAGGGCGAGGCGCTGATCCTGACCGCCGTGCGGGCGCTGGTGACCCAGACCGCCTCGATCGAGCGGGCGGTGGCCGCGCTGGGCCTCAACCGGATCGCGTTCGAGGGCTCGGACAGTCTGGACAACCCCACCGCCGTGTTCCGGTAGCGGCCGCCCGCCGAACCCCTGAGCCCGCCCCGTCCGGGGCCGCAGGAAAGATCCCGCCATGCGCCTGACCCTGCTCGCCGCCCTGCTGGCCCTGCCTGCGCAGGCCGATCCGCTGGACGACCGCCATCTGCCCGTCATCCCCCGCACGGCCGAGGAGTCTGCGCGGATCGCCGCCCTGCTGGGCGCGCCGCAGGAGTTCACCGCCCCCGACCCCTACGAATCCCTGCCGGGCGGCGCTGCCACCACGCGCGCACGGGCCGCGGCCGATGCCCGGTCGCAACATTCGGCCAACATGCCCTTTGATCGCGCGATGGACTTCAAGGTCGGCAACGGGCTGTTCCGCAAGCTTTGGGTGGCCGCGCCCGCCTCGACGCTCGCCTCGGACGGGCTGGGGCCGCTGTTCAATGCCCGCGGCTGCCAGAACTGCCACATCAAGGACGGCCGCGGCCATGCGCCCGAGGGGCCGGACGACAGCCGCGTGTCGATGGTGCTGCGCCTGTCGGTTCCGGGCGGCACCACGCCCGACCGGATCGAGGACTGGATCGCCACCCGGCCCGAGCCGACCCATGGCGAACAGCTGCAGGATCTGTCGGTGCCGGGCCTGGCGGCCGAGGGGCAGGTGCAGATCGACTGGGACGAACAGCCTGTGACCCTGGCCGACGGCACCACGGTCACGCTGCGCCGCCCGCGCGTGGCGGTGGCGGGCCCCGCGCAGGGCGCGCTGCACCCCGACACGATGCTCAGCCCCCGCGTGGCGCCGCAGATGATCGGGCTGGGCCTGATCGAGGCGATTCCCGCGGCCGACATCCTGGCCCATGCCGACCCCGAGGATGCCGATGGCGACGGCATCTCGGGCCGGCCGAACATCCTGCCCTCGGTCGAACACGGCGTGCCGATGCTGGGCCGGTTCGGGCACAAGGCGGGGATGGCCACGCTGCGCGAACAGTCGGCGGCGGCCTTTGCCATCGACATGGGCCTGTCGAACCCGCTGTTCCCCGATCCGCATGGCGACTGCACCCCCGCCCGGGCCGAGTGCCGCGCCGCCCCCGTGGGGCAGAACCCCGGCCAGCGCGACGGGCTGGAGGTCGACGCGGCCAGCCTGGACCTGGTCACCTTCTACGCCCGCAACCTGGCGGTGCCCGAACGCCGCGGGGCCGACGACCCCCGGTTGCTGGCGGGCAAGGCGGTGTTCCACGGCGCAGGCTGCCCGGCCTGCCATGTGCCGCGCTTTGTCACCCACCGGCTGGACGGCCAGCCGGAACAGAGCTTTCAGCTGATCTGGCCCCATACCGACCTGCTGCTGCACGACATGGGCGAAGGTCTGGCCGACCACCGGCCCGAGGGGCGCGCGACCGGCCGCGAATGGCGCACGGCGCCGCTGTGGGGCATCGGCCTGGCCCGGACGGTCAGCCCCGAGGCGGGGTTCCTGCACGACGGCCGCGCGCGCACGCTGATCGAGGCGATCCTGTGGCACGGGGGTGAGGCGCAAGCGGCCCGCGACAGCGTGATCGCCCTGCCCGCCGCGGACCGCGCGGCGCTGATCGAATATCTGCAAAGCCTGTGATGCGCGCGCTTGCTCTCTCGCTGCTGCTGATGGCCGCGGCGCTGCCCGCCCGGGCCGATGTGGAACAGGCGGTGGCCGATCACATCCTGCCCGGCCATGCCCGGTTCGCCCAGGCCACCGCCGCGCTGGATGCCGCCGCAGCCGCCGACTGTTCCCCCCGGTCCATCCGGCCCGCGCTGCACAGCGCCTGGGATGCCTGGATGGGCGTGGCGCATCTGCGCCTGGGCCCGGTCGAGGATGCGGGCCGTGCGCTGGCAATTTCCTACTGGCCCGACCCCAAGGGGGCGGGGGTGCGGGCGCTGGCGGGGCTGCTGGCCGATCCGGCGCCGGCGCTGGCCGGGCCCGCGGGCTTTGCGCAGGTCTCTGTCGCGGCGCGGGGCTTTCCGACGCTGGAACGGCTGGCCTTTGGCGCGGCACCCGGGGCCGATGCGGCGGCGCAGTGCGCCATCACCCGCGCGGTGGCCGCCGATCTGGCGCGCATGGCGGCCGAGATCCTGGCCGACTGGCAGGGCGGGTTTGCCGACCTGCTGCTGCACCCCGGCACGGGGGCCAATGCCCGCTATCTGACCGCGGTTGAGGCGCGTCAGGCCCTGTTCACCCAGGCCATCACCGCGCTGGACTTCACTGCCGACCAGCGCCTGGGCCGGCCGCTGGGCAGTTTCGACCGGCCGCGCCCCGAACGGGCCGAGGCGCGCGCCAGCGGCCGCAGCCTGCGGCATGTGCAGCTGACCCTGGCGGCGGTGCGGGATCTGGCCCGCGCGCTGGCGCCCCTGGACGCAGGGACCGAGGCCGCCCTTGACCGCGCCACCGCGCTGGCCGCGGGGCTGAGGGATCCCATCCTCGCGGGTGTCCAGACCCCCGCAGGCCGGCTCAAGGTGGAAATCCTGCAACAGGCCGTGCGCGCCGCGCGCGATGCCCTGCTGGCCGATCTGGGCCCGGCGCTGGGCGTGGGCCTGGGCTTCAACGCCGCGGACGGGGACTGACCGATGCGCCGCCGCCAGTTCCTGGCCAGCCTGATCGCCGGGGCCACCGCGCCGCATCTGGGCTGGGCCGCCGCGGGCAGCCCCGAGTATCTGGCCGCTGCCCGGGCGGCGGATGGCAGCCAGTGGCTGCACGGGCGGACCGCGGGGGGCGAAAGCCTGTTCGCGCTGCCCCTGCCCGCGCGCGGCCATGCCGCCGCCCATCCGCACCGGGCGCAGGCGGTGGCCTTTGCCCGCCGCCCCGGCAGCTTTGCCCTGGTGATCGACTGCGCGCGCGGGCGGCTGGATGCCCGGCTGACCCCGCCGCCCGGGCGGCAGTTCAACGGCCATGGCGTGTTCTCCGCCGATGGGGCGGTGCCGTGAGATGCCGTCACGTCGAGCAAGTGTTATTTGTTGTCCGACATGGCGCGGTCGGCGTCGGTATGTGTGGCCTATGCCGCCCGCGCCATGTCGGTCAG
>JACXUX010000189.1 GCA_014763725.1 Rhodobacterales bacterium | reverse complement strand
GTCCGCCCCCCTGACCGAGCCGCTGTCCGAGCCGCGGCGCGACCGGCTGCATCTGCGCCTGATGGCGACCACGGACCTGCATGCGCATGTCTTTCCGTGGGATTACGTCCAGCACCGCCAGGCCCCGGCGATCGGGCTGACGCAATGCGCGCGGCTGGTGGCGGCGCTGCGGGCAGGGGCGGCGAACACGCTGCTGCTGGACAACGGCGACCTGCTGCAGGGCAGCGCGCTGGCCGACACGATCCGCCAGGCATCCTCGCGGCCCAATCCGGTCATCGCGGCGATGAACGCCCTGGGCTATGACGCCGCTGCCCCCGGCAACCACGATTTCGACCTGGGTCTGCCCTTCCTGCGGGCGGCGCTGGATCAGGCGACCTTTCCCTTCGTCTGCTCCAACCTGGACGAGGCGCCGGCGCTGGGCCTGGCGCCGCAGGCGATCCTGACCCGGCACTGGCGCGACGGGGCGGGGCAGGCTCACGCCGTGCGGGTGGGCCTTGCGGGCTTTCTGCCCGCGCTGACGGGCAGCCCCTGGGGCCAGTCGCTGACCGTGCGCCCCGCCGTGGCGGCGGCCCGCGCGGCGGTCGCCCGGCTGCGCGCGGCGGGGGCCGATCTGGTGATCGCGCTGTGCCATTCGGGCATCGGCGCCCCCGATGCCAGCGCCCTCGAGGACAGCGCGGTCGCCACCGCGCTGGCCGGGGTGGCGGGGGTGGATGTGGTGGTGGCCGGGCACAGCCATCAGGTCTTTCCGGCACCGGGGCTGGCCGCGCTGCCGGGGGTCGATCCCGTGGCCGGCCGACTGATGGGCAAGCCTGCGGTCCTGGCCGGGGCGCGGGGGTCGCACCTGGGGGTGATCGACCTGGCGCTGGACCGTCAGGGGCCGGGCTGGCGGGTGGCCGACAGCCGGTCGGTCGCGCTGCCTGCCACGGCCGCGGGGGCTGTGCGGGCGGCCCCGCCCCTGCCCGCTGCGGACCTGGCGCCTGCGCGCGCCGCCCATCGTCGTACCCTGCGCCGGCTGAACCGCCCCGTGGGCAGCACCCAGGTCCAGGTGCACAGCCATTTCGCCCAGATCGCCGAAAGCCCCGCCGTCCGCCTGGTGGCCGAGGCGCAGCGCTGGCGCGCGGCCCAGGCGCTGGCGGGCACGGCCGCGGGCGCGGCGGGGCTGCCGCTGCTGTCGGCTGCGGCGCCGTTCCGCGCCGGCGGCTTCGGCGGGCCGGACAACTATACCGACATCGCGCCGGGCCCGCTGTCGGAGCGGCATCTGTCGGAACTTTACCCCTTTGCCGACCGGCTGGTGATCCTGGAGCTGACGGGGGCGCAGCTGCGGACCTGGCTGGAACATGCCGCGGCGGGGTTTCCGCAGCTGCACCCCGACCGCCCCGACCAGCCGCTTATCGACGACGAGGTGCCGAGCTTCGGCTTCGACATGATCCTGGGGCTGACCTATGTGATCGACCTGATGCGCGCCCCGCGCGCCGGGCGCATCCGGGATCTGTCCTGCGCGGGCCGGCCGGTTGGCGCGCAGGACCGGTTCCACCTGGCGGCCTCCAGCTATCGCGCCGGGGGGGGCGGCGGCTTCCCCTCCCTGCCCGAGGGGGCGCTGCTGCACGACACCGGCCTTGCCGTGCGCGAGGCGCTGGCCGACTATCTGGCGCGCACCGGGCCCTGGGTGCCCAACGGCCCGCCGGGCTGGCGGCTGGCCGCCGCGCCGGGCACGACGGCGGTCCTTGCGACCAGCCCGCGCGCCCTGCAGCTGGATGTCACGCTGCCCGGCCTGAAGCTGCAGCCGCTGGGCGGCAACGACCGCGGATTCGCCCGGGTCGCGGTGCAGTTCTGAAGCATCCGGTCCATCTCGCGCCCAAATTCCATGCAAAGATCATGGCGCGGCCCGGTTATCGCGCATAGCCTGCGGGGCGGGTCCCCAGAACCCCCGCCCCGCCGTTCCGGCCCCGGTCGCTCCGGGGCACAGTGTTGCCAGACGACATGGGAGTGTTCCGACGTGCTGAACCGCATTGCCTCTGCCCTGACCGCCGTGGCGCTGGCCGCCGCGGCCGCGCTGCCCGCCGCTGCCCAGACCAAGCTGCCCTTTGCGCTGGACTGGAAGTTCGAGGGCCCCGCCGCCCCCTATTTCGTGGCCATCGACAAGGGCTATTTCGCCGACCGCGGGCTGCAGGTCGAGGTGTCCGAAGGCGCGGGGTCGCTGGATGCGATCCCCAAGGTGGCGACCGGCGCCTTCCCCGTGGGCTTTGCCGACATCAACAGCCTGATCAAGTTCCTGGACCAGAACCCCGGCGCCCCGGTCACGGCGGTGATGATGGTCTATGACCGGCCGCCTTTTTCCGTCGTCGGGCGCAAGTCGCTGGGCGTGACCGGGCCAAAGGACCTGGAGGGCCGCGTGCTGGGCGCCCCGCCGCCCGATGGGGCCTGGGCGCAGTTCCCGATCTTTGCCGCCACCGCCGGGCTGGACGCCAGCAAGATCACGGTCGAACCCGTGGGCTTTCCGGTGCGCGAACCCATGCTGGCCGAGGGCAAGGTCGCCGCGGTCACGGGCTTCAGCTTTTCGTCGAAGCTGAACCTGCTGCGGCTGGGCGTGCCCGAGGATGACCTGTCGGTCATCCTGATGGCGGATCATGGCGTGGCGCTTTATGGCAATGCGGTCATCGTGAACACCGATTTCGCCAAGGCCAATCCGGCGGTGATCACCTCCTTCCTGGCCGGCCTGGCGGCGGGCTGGCGGGATGCCGTGGCCGACCCCGCGGGCGCCGTCGCCGCGCTGGTCCAGCGCAACCCGGCCGCCGACCCGGCCCTGGAAACCCAGCGCCTGACCATGGCCATCGCCGACAACGTGCTGACCGATTACGTCAAGGCCAACGGCCTGGGCGGGATCGACCCCGCGCGCATGGCCACCGCCATCGAACAGACCAGGACCGTCTACACCTTCCAGAACGCCCCCGACGCGGCGCTGTATTTCGACGCCAGCTACCTGCCCCCCGCGGCCGAACGGATGCTGCAGTAACCATCGCCCGGCGCGGCCCCCTCGACCGGGGCTGCGCCGGGGCCTTGCGCGGGGTATCATGGCCAACCTGATCGAGATCAAGGGCGTCACCCACGCCTACCGGACCAAGGCGGGTCCCCTGCCGGTGCTGTCCGACCTGAACCTGGCGATCCCCGAGGGAGAGTTTGCCGCGGTCGTCGGGCCATCGGGCTGCGGCAAGTCCACGCTGACGCGGCTGATCGCCGGGCTGATGCGGCCCGACCTGGGCGAGGTCTGGCTGCATGGCGAACCGGTGCGCAGCCCGCGCAAGACGGTGGGCATGGCCTTTCAGAACCCGGTCATGCTGGAATGGCGCACGATCCTGCAGAACGTGATCCTGCCGCTGGAAATCGTGGCCCCCCGCATGCCCCAGCGCCAGCGCGAGGACCGCGCGATGAAGCTGCTGGACCTGGTTGGGCTGAAGGGGTTCGAGGGCAAGCGGCCCTCCGAACTGTCGGGCGGGATGCGCCAGCGCGCCAGCCTGTGCCGCGCCATCGTGCACAAGCCCGAGGTGCTGATCATGGACGAACCCTTCGGTGCGCTGGATGCCTTTACCCGCGAGGATCTGTGGCAGACCATGCGCGACCTGCGCGCGAAAGAGCCCTTCACCTGCGTGCTGATCACCCATGACCTGCGCGAAAGCGTGTTCCTGGGCGATCAGGTCTTTGTCCTGTCGGGCCGGCCGGCCACCACCCAGCATGTGCTGGACGTGGACCTGCCCGCCGACCGCACGCTGGACATCCTGTTCACGCCGCAGGTGGCCGACATGCTGCACCTGCTGCGCGACCAGATCCAGATCGCACAGGGGCGGGTGCCGGGCGCCGCCGCCGCCGGGGGGCACTGATGCTGCAGAAGATCGCCGTGCCGGTTCTGGCCATCCTGGGCTTTCTGGGGTTCTGGGAATTCATCGTCTGGGTCAACGGCTGGCCCAATTACAAGATGGCCTCGCCCAGCGATCTGCCGGCGGCCTATGTCCGGTTCGCGCCGCTGTTTCTGGAAATGGGCTGGCAGACGCTGTGGCGCACGGTGGCGGGGCTGGTCGTCGCGGTGGTGGCGGGCACGGCACTGGGCATGGCGATGGGCTTTTCGCGGATCGCGCGCGATGCGCTTTATCCGCTGCTGGTGGGGTTCAACGCCATCCCCAAGGCCACGCTGGTGCCGGTGATCGCCCTGCTGTTCATCGGCCAGCACGATTTCAACACCGTGCTGATGGCGTTCCTGATCAGCTTCTTTCCCATCGCGGTGTCGGTCGGCATCGGCCTGTCGACGCTGGAACCCGAATACCGCGACATCCTGCGCGCGCTGGGGGCATCCCGCGTGACGATCTTCTGGAAGATCGCGCTGCCCAAGACGCTGCCGGAATTCTTCGGCGCGCTGAAGGTGTCGGTGACGCTGGCCTTCATCGGCACGAATCTGGTGGAAATCGTCAGCCCGCATGGCCGGGGCCTGGGCGCGCTGTTCAAGTCGGGGGAAACCAACGGCGACTATCCGCTGATGTTCGCCGTCCTGATCGCGCTGGCGGTGCTGGGGATCGTGCTGTATTACGCCGTCGTCGCGCTGGAGCGCATCTTCGCCGGCTGGGCCGAACGGCCCCAGGGCTGATGGATGCGCGCGGCGCCTTGCCGTGCGGGGGTCCGATGCGCCTGTTCCTTGCCCTTGTCGCGCTGCTTGGTCTGCTGGCCTTGGCGGCCGCGGTGACCCGCCCCGGCCCGGCCGAATTCGACGCCACGCTGGACCGCGCCATCCGCGACAAGGTGGCCAATACCGACGTGGGCGATCAGGGCGACCCCTTTGCCACCATCGCGCTGGTCGGCTGCAAGCTGCGCCCGTCGGACTGCGTGCGTCTGGTGCGCGAGATGCTGGACGTGACCTTTGACGAAGGCGCCTTCGTCACCCGTGTCACCGTCCGCGGCTTTGACCGCGAGGCGACCTGCACCGGCGTCTTCGGCCGCTTCTTCTGCCGCGAACTGCTGCCCTGACCCTGCCGCTTGCGCCCCGCCCGCGTCACGACTATACGACGGGGCGAGAGGTTGGCACGGGCAGACGCCTCGCCAACCCGGTCAGGTCCGGAAGGAAGCAGCCGTAACGAATCCCGTCTGGGTCGTTGTCCAGCCTCTCACCCCATCCCATCGGTCGGACGCGCGGCACATGGGGCGCCCCCTAGCCCCGCCGCAGCGCCATCAGTGCCGCGAGCGACGCCGCGCCGATCCCGGCGGTCAGCCAGATCGCCGACACCCCCCAGGCCGCCAGCGCCGCGCCAAAGATCAGCGGGGCCGCCGCCTGCAGCAGCCGCGCGGGCGCGTTCAGCCAGCCCAGCCGCTGACCATAGCCCGCCGGGCCGAACAGCGCCAGCGGCAGTGTGCCCTTGGCAATCGTCAGGATGCCGTTGCCCGCGCCGTGCAGCACGGCAAAGACATGCGCGGCCGGCCCGCCCAGGCCCACCAGCGCCACCGCGGCCACCGGATGGGCCGCCGCCGCCAGCCGCGCCGAGACCAGCGGATGCATCCGCCGCAGCAGGCCGAACTCCAGCACCCGCGCCGCCACCTGCGCCGGCCCGATCAGCGCCCCCGCGGCGATGGCCATGGCGGGGGTCGCCCCCGCAGCCTGCAACAGGCCGGGCAGATGCGCGGCCATGGCGGTCGAGTTGAACCAGGTCGCCGCAAAGACGAAGGCCAGCAGCCCCATGGCCAGCGGCCGCGCATCTGCCCGGCCTGTTGC
>JACXUX010000188.1 GCA_014763725.1 Rhodobacterales bacterium | reverse complement strand
TCAGTCCTCGTCCACCACCCGGAACAGCGCCGGCACCGCCGGACAGGGCCGCAGCCGGTTGCCGATCACATCGGCGAGCGTGGACTGGTGCAGGTAGACATAGACCTGCGCGCTCAGCCCTTCCCACAGCCGGTTGGCCATCGACTGCGCCCGCGTCCCCGACACGCCGCCCGTGGCGCCTGCGCCGGCGTGCATGGCGCTGACCGTCTCGTCCACCGCCTCCAGCACTTCGCTGACGCGAATCGCGGCCGGCTCGCGCGCCAGCTTGTAGCCGCCGCCGGGTCCGCGCACCGCCTCGACCAGGCCCGCCCGGCGCAGCTTGACGAACAGCTGCTCCAGATAGGGCAGGCTGATGTCCTGCCGCTTCGAGATCGCGGCCAGCGACACCAGGTCATCGCCGCTGGCCAGCGCCAGATCGGCCAGCGCGACCATCGCATAGCGCCCCTTGGTCGACAGTTTCACCCCGTGTTCCCCCGCTTGGCATTGACGCGGGCAGCCGCGCTGCTTAACTCACGCCTGCTGCCGGACGGGTTCCGCCCGGCCCCGCCTCGGCGCGTAGAATAACCGAGCATATTTGTCAAGATTTCGCCCGGTCCAGACAGAAAGCACAGGCCCCGCCCCATGCCCGAAGTGATCTTTGCAGGCCCCGAAGGCCGGCTCGAAGGCCGCTACCACCCGCAGAAGGACCGCGACGCCCCGATCGCCATCATGCTTCACCCGCACCCCCAGTTCGGCGGCACGATGAACAACAAGGTCGTGTATAACCTGCACTACGCCTTCTACAACCTCGGCTTCACCGTGCTGCGGTTCAACTTCCGCGGCGTGGGCCGCAGCCAGGGCGAATACGACCAGGGCATCGGCGAACTGTCCGATGCCGCCAGCGCGCTGGACTACCTGCAGTCGATGAACCAGAACGCGAAACACTGCTGGGTCGCGGGCTTTTCCTTCGGCGCCTGGATCGGGATGCAGCTGCTGATGCGGCGGCCGGAAATCACCGGCTTCGTCTCGGTCGCCCCACCCGCCAACATGTATGACTTCAGCTTCCTTGCGCCCTGCCCCTCCTCGGGCCTCATCATCAACGGCACGGCCGACCGCGTGGCCCCGCCGCCCGACGTGGCCAATCTGGTGTCCAAGCTGCACGAACAGAAGGGCATCACGATCACCCATGAACAGATCGAGGGCGCCGACCACTTCTTCAAGGACGAAGAGGCGCACATGCAGCCGATGATCGACACGGTCAGCGCCTATGTGAAGCGCCGCATGACCGAAGGCACCCGCTGATGCCGCTGCTGGACGACCTGGCCGAGGCGCTGGCCCGCGACACCCTGGCCGCGATGGACGAACTGGGCGACGACCGCTTCTACATGGAGGTGTCCAAGGTCCTGGGCGCCGCCTCGCCCACGGTGCAAGAGGCCTATCTGACCTCGGTCCGCTTCCTGATGGCCGAACGGCGCGGGCGCAAGTTCCTGGACCAGAAGCTGGCCGCGCACCGGGGCGGCGGCACCGCCCCCACCGCCCCCCACCCCGCGGACAGCGGCCATTGACCGACCGGATCGCCGCCCAGTTCGCCTTTCTGGATGAGGCCGGCCGGCTGAAGCAGGTGCTGCGCGCCAGCCGCTTGGCCGACGGATCGCGGCGGGAAAATTCGGCCGAACATTCCTGGCACCTGGCGCTTTATGCGCTGGTCTTTGCCGATCAGGCGCCCGCGGGCGTGAACATCGACCGCGTGGTGCGGATGCTGATCCTGCACGACCTGGTCGAGATCGACACGGGCGACGTGCCGATCCATTCCGCCGACGGCCAGGCGCATGGCTCGGCCGAGGTGCAGGCGGCCGAGGCCGCCGCCGCAGACCGGATCTTCGGCCTGCTGCCGCCCGACCTCGGCGCGCCGATGCGCGCGCTGTGGCAGGAATTCGAGGACGGCCAGACCCCCGACGCCGTCTTTGCCCGCGCGCTGGACCGCGCCCAGCCGGTGGCACTGAACCTGGCCGGCCGGGGCGGCACCTGGGTCGACTATGGCGTCACGCTGGACCAGCTGGACCGCCGCGTCGGCACCCGCATCGACCGCGGGGCGCCCGCGCTGTGGGCACATCTGCGCGAACGCGCGGCAGACTGGTTTTCGCGGCGCTAGGGCTGCGACAAACGGTATGCCGTTGCATACCACACATTCCCCGCCCCCGCCCTTTCTGCTATGCAGCACGGAACACGAATCGGCCGCAGCGGCAGGAGGAACGCATGACCAGGATCAAGGTGGACAACCCCGTCGTCGAGATGGACGGCGACGAGATGACCCGGATCATCTGGGACTTCATCAAGAAGAAGCTGATCCTGCCCTATCTGGACATCGACCTGCTGTATTACGACCTGTCGATCCAGGAACGCGACCGCACCCGCGACCAGATCACCATCGACGCGGCCAACCGCACGCGCGAGGTGGGCGTGGCCGTCAAATGCGCCACCATCACCCCCGATGAGGCCCGCGTGCAGGAATTCGGCCTGCAGGAGATGTGGAAATCCCCCAACGGCACCATCCGCAACATCCTGGGCGGCGTGATCTTCCGCGAACCGATCCTGTGCCGCAACGTGCCGCGCCTGGTGCCCGGCTGGACCCAGCCCATCGTGGTGGGCCGCCACGCCTATGGCGACCAGTATCGCGCCACCGACTTCCGCTTCCCCGGCCCGGGCAAGGTCACGCTGAAATTCGAGGGCGCCGACGGCACGGTGATCGAGCGCGAGGTCTTCGACGCCCCCGGCCCGGGCGTGGTGATGGGGATGTACAACCTGGACCAGTCGATCATCGACTTTGCCCGGTCGTCGTTCAACTACGGGCTGATGAAGGGCTGGCCGGTCTATCTGTCGACCAAGAACACGATCCTGAAAGCCTATGACGGCCGCTTCAAGGATCTGTTCCAGCAGGTCTTCGACGCCGAATTCGCCGACCGCTTCCGCGCGGCGGGCATCACCTATGAACACCGGCTGATCGACGACATGGTGGCCAGCGCGCTGAAATGGTCGGGCGGCTATGTCTGGGCCTGCAAGAACTATGACGGCGATGTCCAGTCCGACACGGTGGCGCAGGGCTTCGGCAGCCTCGGGCTGATGACCAGCGTGCTGATGACGCCCGACGGCAAGGTGGTCGAGGCCGAGGCCGCCCACGGCACCGTCACCCGCCACTACCGCCAGCATCAGAAGGGGCAGCAGACCTCGACCAACTCGGTCGCCTCGATCTTTGCCTGGACCGGCGGGCTGAAGCACCGCGCCAAGCTGGACGGGAACGAGGCGCTGGCCCGCTTTGCCCGCACGCTGGAACAGGTGACCGTCCAGACGGTCGAGGCAGGCCACATGACCAAGGACCTGGCGCTGCTGGTGGGCCCCGACCAGAAGTGGCTGACGACCATGGGGTTCCTGGACAAGGTCGACCAGGCGCTGGACCGCGCACTGGCGGGCTGATCGCACCGGGGGCGCGCGACACGCGCGCCCCTTGCGCGCCCTGCGGCGGCGCGGCACAACCGTGCCATGTCCGACGCGCCCCGCCACACGATCCTTGACGATGCCCAGGGCCTGATCTTCGGCACGCTGATGTGCGCGCTGGGGCTGCAGTTCCTGACCCATGCGGGGTTCATCACCGGCCAGACGGCGGGGGCGGCGCTGGTCATCAGCTATGCCACGGGCTGGGGCTTTGGCCCGGTGTTCTTTGCCATCAACCTGCCCTTCTACTGGCTGGGCTATCGCCGGATCGGCCTGGCCTTCACGGTCAAAAGCCTGATCGCCGTCAGCCTGCTGTCGGCCCTGGCCCAGTTGATGCCGCGCTATCTGGACTTTTCGGTGCTGCATCCGGCGCTGGCGGGGGTGCTGTTCGGGTTCGTCACCGGGGCGGGGCTTCTGGCGCTGTTCCGCCATGGGGCGAGCCTGGGCGGCATCGGCATCGTGGCGCTGATGGTGCAGGACCGCACCGGCTTTCGCGCGGGCTGGCTGCAGATGGGGTTCGACGCGGCCCTCTTCGCCCTGGCCCTGGGCTGGATCGCGCCCGACCGGCTGGCCTGGTCGCTGCCGGGCGTGGTGATCCTGAACCTGGTGCTGGCGATCAACCACCGCCGCGACCGCTATGTCGCGACCTGAGCCCTGACGCCCCGGCATAGCCGGGCTGCAGCCTCTGCAGTGGTGCCCGGCGCCGCGATGCGGCAGAAAAGGGTCATGACAGCTGACCCATTTCCCGCCACCCGCTATTCCGCGATCGAGGATGTGCAGGGCCTGATCTTCGCCTCGGCGCAGGCCGCGCTGGGCATCCACCTGCTGCGCGCGGCGGGTCTGGTCACCGGCGGCACGGCCGGGACGGCGCTGATCCTCGCCTATGCCACGGGCCTGGGGTTCTCGGCGGTCTTCTTCGCGCTGAACCTGCCGTTCTTTGCCTTGGCCTGGTGGGCGCGGGGGCCGGTCTTCTGCGCCAAAAGCCTGGCCGCCGTCGCGCTGGTGTCCGTGATGGCCGAGGCGCTGGGGCCGCTGTTGCCGCTGGGCCCCGTGCACCCCGGGGCGGCGGCGGTGCTGTTCGGCGTGTCGGCGGGCGTGGGCCTGCTGGGCCTGTTCCGCCATTCGGGCAGCCTGGGCGGCGTGTCGATCGTGGCGCTGATCGTCCAGGACCGCACGGGGTTCCGCGCGGGCTGGACGCAGGCGATCCACGACCTGGCGCTGTTTGCCCTGGCGCTGGCGGTCCTGCCCGTCCCGCAGGTCGCCTGGTCGGTGCTGGGCGCGGCCGTGCTGAACGCGGTGATCGCCTTCAACCACCGCCGCGACTGGTATGTGGTGACCTGACGCTGCGCCTGCGCAAGGTTGCGCTGGCCTTTCCGCCCCGGCTGCGCTATCGCCCGCGCAACATCGAACAGTGAAAGTGACCCCCCCGATGGAGCTGCGCAACATCGCCATCATCGCGCACGTCGACCATGGCAAGACCACGCTGGTGGACGAACTGCTGAAGCAGTCCGGCGCCTTCCGCGACAACCAGGCCGTCGCCGAACGCGCGATGGACAGCAACGACATCGAACGCGAACGCGGCATCACCATCCTGGCCAAGGCCACCTCGGTCGAATGGGGCGGCGCGCGCATCAACATCGTCGACACCCCCGGCCACGCCGATTTCGGCGGCGAGGTCGAGCGCATCCTGAGCATGGTCGACGGTGTCTGCCTGCTGGTCGATGCCGCCGAAGGCCCGATGCCGCAGACGAAATTCGTCACCTCCAAGGCGCTGGCCCTGGGCCTGCGGCCCATCGTGGTGCTGAACAAGGTCGACAAGCCCGATGCCGAACCCGACCGCGCGCTGAACGAGGTCTTCGACCTGTTCGCCAATCTGGGCGCGAATGACGAACAGCTGGACTTTCCGCATCTCTACGCCTCGGGCCGCGCGGGCTGGGCGGACGAGACGCTGGACGGCCCGCGCAAGGACCTGTCGGCGCTGTTCCGCATGGTGCTGCGCCATGTGCCCCCGCCCGCCCAGCTGGCGCGGCAGGACGAACCCTTCCGCATGCTGGCCACCACGCTGTCGGCCGACCCGTTCATCGGCCGCATCCTGACCGGCCGGGTCGAATCGGGGCGGCTGCGCACGGGCGACAGCCTCAAGGCGCTGTCGCGCACCGGCGAGCGGCTGGAACAGTTCCGCGCGACCAAGATCCTGGCCTTCCGCGGCCTGTCGCAGCAGCCGATCGACGAGGCGGTGGCCGGCGACATCGTCACCATCGCGGGCATGTCGCGCGCGACCGTGGCCGATACGCTCTGCGCGCCCGAGGTCGACACCGCCCTGCCCGCCC
>JACXUX010000187.1 GCA_014763725.1 Rhodobacterales bacterium | reverse complement strand
GTTGGCGGGGGTGTCGAGCGGACCGCCCCCCTCTTGCTTCCCGGAAAAATATCCCGCGGGGGTGCGGGGGCGCGAAGCCCCCGCCTCTGTCGGCGGGGCGGGGCGCCGGCCTCTCAGTCGCGGCCGCGCAGGGGCTGGACGTATTGCAGCGCCATGTCCCAGGGGAAGAAGATCCAGGTGTCCTGGCTGACCTCGGTGATATAGGTGTCGACTTGGGGCCGGCCCGAGGGCTTGGCATAGACCGTGGCGAAATGCGCCTGCGGATACAGGCGGCGGACCAGGTCCAGCGTCTTGCCGGTATCCACCAGGTCGTCGACGACCAGGATGCCGGCGCCGTCGCCCATCAGCTCGGCCTGCGGGGCCTTGGTGACGATGGGCTCCATCTGCGCCTGATGGTTGTAGCTTTTCACGCTGATCGTGTCGACGACGCGGATGTCCAGTTCGCGGCTGACGATCATGGCCGGCACCAGGCCGCCGCGGGTGATGCCCACCACCGCCTTCCAGGCGCCATCCTCGCCCGGGCCGCGGCCCTGCAGCCGCCAGGCGAGCGCGCGGGCATCGCGGTGGATCTGGTCCCAGCTGACGTGGAAGCCGCGTTCGTGCGGCAGGCGGTCGGTCATGTCGGTTCCCTTCAGGTGGCGGCCAGCTTGACCCCCAGCGCGGCCAGAAGCCCGCCGAAGGTGCGGTCGATGACGGTTTTCAGGCTGATATACCGCGCCCGCGTCCGGTCGAGCGAGAAGATGCGCGCCACGGCGATGTTCCACAGCGTCTCGGCGGCAAAGATGAGGGTCAGCAGCGCCAGATACACCCACAGCGGCGTGCCCTGCGGCACGGTGCCCAGGAAGATGACCGAAAACAGCACCGCGGCTTTCGGGTTGGCCAGCTGCGTGATCAGCCCCAGCCGGAAGGCCGAGGCGGCCGACCGCGGCACGGGGCGGGCATCCCCGGCCGCGAGCGGGGTGCCGGCGTCGCGCCACAGCTGCAGGGCCAGCCACAGCAGGTAGAGCCCGCCGCCGATCTTCAGCGCCCAGAGCAGGGCGGGCGCCGCCGCGAAGACCAGCTGCAACCCGAACATCGGCGCCGAGGCCCAGACCACCGCCCCCGCCCCGATGCCGGCGGCCAGCATCGCGCCGGTGCGGAAGCCTTCGCTCAGCCCCGTGCGGGCCGACATCAGCACCGCGGGACCGGGGCTGATCGCCGCGACCACCACCAGCCCGACAAAGGCCAGGAAGGCCGCCAGTGTCATTCCCGGTTGCGGCCCGTCACCGCGTCGATGTCGGGGGCATCGACGGCCTTCATCCCCACGACGTGATAGCCCGCGTCCACATGCAGGCATTCGCCGGTGGTGCCTGACCCCAGGTCGGACAGCAGATAGACCGCGGCCTTGCCCACCTCTTCCTGCGTCACGTTGCGGCGCAGGGGGCTGTTCAGTTCGTTCCACTTCATGATGTAGCGGAAATCGCCGATGCCGCTGGCGGCCAGCGTCTTGATCGGGCCCGCACTGATCGCGTTGACGCGGATGCCGTCCTTGCCCAGGTCCTCGGCGATGTATTTGACCGAGGTTTCCAGCGCGGCCTTGGCCAGGCCCATCACGTTGTAATGCGGCATGACCTTTTCGGCGCCGTAATAGGTCAGCGTCAGCAGGCTGCCGCCCGGCCCCATCATCGCCGCCGCCCGCTGCGCCACCGCGGTGAAGGAATAGACCGAGATGTCCATCGTCATAAGGAAGTTGGCGCGGCTGGTGTCGACGTAGCGGCCGCGCAGCTCGGTCTTGTCCGAGAATCCGATGGCATGGACCAGGAAGTCCAGCCCGCCCCAGGCCGACTGCAGCCCGGCAAACAGCGCATCGACCGAACCTTCGTCCGCCACGTCGCATTCGAACAGCAGCGGCGTGCCCAGGCTGGCCGCCAGCGGCTCGACCCGTTTCTTCAGCGCCTCGCCCTGATAGGAAAAGGCCATCTCGGCCCCGTGGTCGGCCAGCGCCCGGGCAATGCCCCAGGCGATCGACTTGTCGTTGGCAAGGCCCATGATCAGGCCGCGCTTGCCCTGCATCAGTCCGGTTGACATTCGCCGCCCCTCGACCACTTTCGCGTTGTCCGGTGGTTTAGGCGATCGGGCAGGCGGCATCAAGCCGCGCGCCCGGCCCGGGCAGGCAGAAAGAGGCGGGCGCGTCCCGCAACAGGAGGATCCATGGACCGCAGCGGCATCTTCGCGGGCGACGACCCCTTCGCCCTGGCGCGCGCCTGGCTGGAGGAGGCGACGGCGACCGAGCCCAACGACCCCAATGCCATCGCGCTGGCCACGGTGGATGCCCAGGGCCTGCCCAATGTCCGCATGGTCCTGCTAAAGGAGATCGAGGCCGAGGCCTTCGTCTTCTACACCAACTATGACAGCCGCAAGGGGCAGGAGATCGCCGCCAGCGGCAAGGCGGCCTTCGTGCTGCACTGGAAGTCGCTGCGCCGCCAGATCCGGGTGCGCGGCCTGACCGAACGCGAGGACGGCCCCCAGGCCGATGCCTATTACGCCAGCCGCAGCCTGCAGAGCCGGCTGGGCGCCTGGGCCAGCCGGCAGTCGCAGCCGCTGGCCTCGCGCCTGTCGCTGATGGCCGAGGTGGCCAGGGTCACCGCCGCGCGCGGGCCGAACCCGTCCCGGCCGCCGTTCTGGGGCGGGATCCGCATCCGCCCGGTCGAGATCGAGTTCTGGGCCGATGGCGCCTTCCGGTTGCACGACCGGTTCCGCTGGTCGCGCGATACTTTCGAGAATAACTGGGAAATTCAACGCCTTAACCCATGAAATTCGCGCTTCGTGAATGACGGGGCCCCGTCCTGCGGCATTTTGCGCTTGAATCGCCCGGAGGATCGGCCGCATGTGTCGGGCCGGGGCTTCTTCTGGGGACAGGCTCTGCGATGACACAGGACGAAGAGGTCACGCATGTGCTGCGTGGCCGGGTGAAATGGTTCGATCCGGGCAAGGGCTTTGGCTTCATCGTCGCCGAGGGCGCCGAGAGCGACATCCTTCTGCATGCCAATGTGCTGCGCAACTTCGGCCAGGGATCGGTGGCCGATGGCGCGGGGATCGAGGTGCGCGTCCAGCGCACCCCGCGCGGCATCCAGGCGGCCGAGGTGCTGCGCATCGACCCGCCGGTCACGGGCGCCGCGCCCGTGATCGAGGAGAACACGCAGGCAACCGCCGAAGAGATCGCCGCCCGGCCGATCGAGCCGGCGCGGGTGAAGTGGTTCGACAAGGGCAAGGGCTTCGGCTTTGCCAATGTCTTCGGCCGGCCCGAGGATGTGTTCATCCACGTCGAGGTCTTGCGCCAGTCCGGTTTTGCCGATCTGATGGCGGGCGAGGCGGTGGGTCTTCGCATCGTCGAAGGCCGCCGCGGGCGCATGGCCTTGCAGGTGGTTTCATGGGATACGGCATTGCGGCACGACTGCTAGGATCCGGCGCACTGTGGGCCGCGGTCGCGCTGGGGATGGCGCAGGCCGCGGCGGCCCAGGGCACCGACTGCCGGCCCGACCGGGCCGAGCTGGTGGCGCCCGACGGGCGCCGCGCGGCCTTTGCGGTCGAGCTGGCCGACAGCGGCGAGGAACGCGCCCGCGGGCTGATGTTCCGTGAAAGCCTGCCCGCCTCGGCCGGGATGCTGTTCGTCTACGACCGGCCGCAGCGCGCCTCGTTCTGGATGCGCAACACGCTGATCCCGCTGGACATGATCTTCCTCGATCCCACGGGCACGGTGACGCGCGTGCATCAGGGCGCGGTGCCGCTGGACGAAACGCCGATCGACGGCGGGCCGGGGGTTCTTTACGTTCTGGAAATCAACGCGGGGCTGGCCCGCGCGCTGGGGATCGTGCCGGGCACGCGGCTGCGCCACCTCGCCGTGGACCCCGCGCGCGCCGCGCTGCCCTGCTAGGGCCGGGCGCCGGGGGCTTTCCCCGCCCGGCGTTTCGCGCTAGACCCCGGGGCGTCGGAGTGTAGCGCAGTCTGGTAGCGCATCTGCTTTGGGAGCAGAGGGTCGGGGGTTCGAATCCCTCCACTCCGACCAATCAGCCCGGCTGCACCCGTCCCAGCCGGGGCCGTGCGCCCGGGGTGACCGGCAGCCAGGCATGGCCGTTGGGCCCCAGCACCAGATCGCGCGCCGACAGGATCGCCGCCTGCGACGGGCCCACCGGCGCGCCGCAGCCCGCGGGCCGCAGCCGCAGCGGGCCGGGCCCCAGGTTGAACAGGCACAGCAGCGCGCCCTCGTCCCCGCCGCGGACAAAGGCCAGCAGCGGCTCGGGCGCGCGCAGGAAGCGGATCGCCCCCGTCCGCAGCACCGGATGCGCCCGGCGAAAGGCCAGCACGGCGCGGTAATGTTCCAGCACCGACCCCGGCATCCCCTGCTGGGCGGCCACGTTGCACGCCAGCTGCGGCGGCTTGACCGGCAGCCAGGGCGTGCCGGTGGTGAACCCGCCCTGCGGCCCGCCGTCCCAGACCATGGGCGTGCGGCAGCCGTCGCGGCCCTTGTAGTCGGGCCAGAACTGGCGGCCCAGGGGGTCGGTCAGCTCTTCCCACAGGATGTCGGTCTCGGTCTGGCCCAGCTCCTCGCCCTGATAGAGGCAGACCGACCCGCGGAAGGACAGCAGCATCGCCGCCGCCAGCCGCGCCAGATCCTCGGGCGCGCCGTGGCCCGCCCAGCGGGTGACATGGCGGATCGCGTCGTGGTTGGAAAAGGCCCAGGCCGGCCAGCCATCGGGGGCGGCGCGGAAGAACCCCTGAATGCGGCTGCGGAAGTGGTGCGCGCTGAACTGCGGGCCGAGCATGTCGAAGCTGTAGGCCATGTGCAGCCGCCGCGGCCCGGCGGTGTAGTCGGCCATCACCTGCAGGGCGCGGCCGGCTTCGCCCACCTCGCCCACCATGGCCCGGCCGGGATATTCGTCCAGCAGCGCGCGCATCCGTTCCAGAAACGCCAGGTTTTCCGGCTGGGTCTTGGAATGGCGGTGGTCCTGCATGTCATAGGGGTTGACCGGCGGCGGCTGGCCCGGCGCGCGGCGCAGCGGCGGGTTCGACCGCAGTGCCGCGTCGTGGAAGTAGTAGTTGACCGTGTCCAGCCGGAACCCGTCCACCCCGCGGTCCAGCCAGAACCGCATGGTCGACAACAGCCAGTCCTGCACCGCCGGGTTGTGAAAGTTGAAGTCGGGCTGGCTGGGCAGGAAGTTGTGCAGGTAATACTGCCGGCGGCGGGTGTCCCAGGTCCAGGCCGGGCCGCCGAAGACGCTGGGCCAGTTGTTGGGCGGCCCCCCGTCGGGGCGCGGGTCGGCCCAGACATACCAGTCCGCCCGCGGATTGGTCCGGTCGCGGCGGCTTTCGACAAAGAACGGGTGGCGGTCGGACGAATGGCTGAGCACCTGGTCGATGATCACCTTCAGCCCCAGGTCATGGGCGCGCGCCACCAGCGCGTCGAAATCGGCCAGCGTGCCGAAGACGGGGTCGATGTCGGTATAGTCCGACACGTCATAGCCCATGTCCGCCATGGGCGACCGGAAGATCGGCGACAGCCAGATCGCATCGGCCCCCAACGCCGCCACATGCCCCAGCCGCGCGGTGATGCCGGGCAGGTCGCCCAGGCCGTCGCCGTTGCTGTCCTGAAAGGACCGCGGATAGATCTGATAGGTCACCGAGCCGCGCCACCATTCTGCGTCCATGCCGTCCCCGCCGCCCTGTTGCCCGGGCAGATTAGCCGCTGGCACGCGCCGGTCCAGCGCGAAAGCGGGGCGGCGGGGGGCCGCCCTATCCGCACGCACCGTTGCGGGCCGGGGGGCCTCGGGTATCCTTCCGCGCGGC
>JACXUX010000186.1 GCA_014763725.1 Rhodobacterales bacterium | reverse complement strand
ACCCCGCCCGACGGTCCGCGCCCGAATTCTTGCAAGAATTCGGGCCAATTCCTTGCAAGGAATTGGCCGCCCCCGCCCCGCCGGCGCGGCGAATTCGCGCCCGTGCGGGTTTGCGTCGCATTTCACCCTTTCTCGGGGCCGAAAGCTGCACTAAATGCCCCATCCCGACCGCCGAGAGGAGAGCCCCATGAACGCCCCGCACCGCGACGACGGCTTCTTCACCGAGACCCTCGCCAACCGCGACCCCGAACTGTTCGCCGCCATCACTGCCGAGCTGGGCCGCCAGCGCGACGAGATCGAGCTGATCGCCAGCGAGAACATCGTCAGCCGCGCCGTGCTCGAGGCGCAGGGCTCGATCATGACGAACAAGTATGCCGAGGGCTACCCAGGCAAGCGCTATTACGGCGGCTGCCAGTTCGTCGACGTGGCCGAGACGCTGGCCATCGAACGCGCCAAGGCGCTGTTCGGCGCGCGGTTCGCCAACGTCCAGCCCAATTCCGGCAGCCAGATGAACCAGGCCGTGTTCCTGGCGCTGCTGCGCCCGGGCGACACCTTCATGGGCCTCGACCTGAACTCGGGCGGGCATCTGACGCATGGCAGCCCGGTCAACATGTCGGGCAAGTGGTTCAACGTGGTGGGCTATGGCGTGCGGGCGCAGGATCACCTGCTGGACATGGACGACATCCGCGCCAAGGCGCTGGAACACCGCCCCAAGCTGATCATCGCCGGCGGCACCGCCTATTCGCGCACCTGGGACTGGGCGGCCTTCCGCGCCATCGCCGACGAAGTGGGGGCGATCCTGATGGTCGACATGGCCCATATCGCGGGTCTGGTGGCGGGCGGCGCGCATCCTTCGCCCGTGCCGCATGCCGATGTCGTCACCTCGACCACGCACAAGTCGCTGCGCGGCCCGCGCGGCGGCCTGATCCTGACCAATGACGAGGACATCGCGAAGAAGGTCAACTCGGCCGTCTTCCCCGGCCTGCAGGGCGGCCCGCTGATGCATGTGATCGCGGCCAAGGCCGTGGCCTTTGCCGAGGCGCTGCGCCCCGAGTTCCGCGCCTATGCGGCCCAGGTCGTGGCCAATGCCCGCGCCATGGCCGATCAGCTGGCCAAGGGCGGGATCGACATCGTCTCGGGCGGGACCGACAACCACCTGATGCTGGCCGACCTGCGGCCCAAGAAGGTGACCGGCAAGGCGGCCGAGGCTGCGCTGGGCCGCGCCCATATCACCTGCAACAAGAACGGCGTGCCCTTCGACCCGGAAAAGCCCTTTGTGACCAGCGGCATCCGCCTGGGCACCCCGGCGGGCACGACGCGCGGCTTCGCCGAGCCCGAGTTCCGCCAGATCGCCGACTGGATCGTCGAGGTGGTGGACGGCCTGGCCGCCCATGGCGAGGCCGGCAATGCCCTGGTCGAGGCCAAGGTGCGCGCCGATGTGACCGCGCTCTGCGCGCGCTTCCCGATCTATCCCGCGATGTGATGCGGATGGCGGGGGCCGCAGCTGCCCCCGCCGCCCCCCCTGCCCCGGCTAGATCAGCCCGCGCCAGGCCAGCACCGCCGCCACCAGCCCGGCCACCGCCAGCAGGCTGAAGGCCACCCCGCGCAGCATCGACAGGGCCACCGCGCGCCGCCGTTCGGCCCGCCCCAGCGCGCCCAGATGGCGCACCAGCGCGTCATAGGCCGTGGCGACCCGTTCCTGGTCGATCCGCAGCGCCAGGCGCGGGTTGCGGGCCAGGTCCGCCGCCTCGGCCAGCAGCTGCGCCTCGGCCCGCAGGCGGCGCGGCAGGCGCCGGCGGCCGCGGCGCAGCTTCTCGGCCAGGCCCGTGCCGCGCACGGCGAGGCGTTCCTCCATCAGGCCCGCCACCCGGTCGGCCATCTGCTGGATCGTCGTCGCACCCATGTCACACCCTCACCGCCACAGGGAACCAGCCTAGGCGCGCGCGGGCGCGGCATCAACGGGCCTGAAGGCGGTGCCCCCGTCATCCGGGGTCTGGCCCGGGGCCGGGGCTTGCGCTAAGCGGGGGCCATGCTGCACGTCGTCCGCCATGCCCCCGCCTCTGCCCCCGACCGGCCGCCGCTGCTGATCGGGCACGGCCTGTTCGGATCGGCCCGCAACTGGAACGTGATCGCCCGCCGCCTGGCCGACCGGCGCGAGGTCTGGGCCGTCGACCAGCGCAACCACGGCGACAGCCCGCACACCGCGACGCATGGCTACCCCGAGATGGCCGCGGACCTGGCCCAGGTCATCGCCGCCATGGGCGGCCGGGCCGATGTGCTGGGCCATTCGATGGGCGGCAAGGCCGCGATGGCGCTGGCGCTGGACCGGCCCGATCTGGTCAACCGGCTGGTCGTGGCCGACATCGCCCCCGTCGTCTATGGCCATGACCAGACGCGGCACATCGCGGCCATGCGCGGGCTGGACCTGACCGATCTGACCACCCGGGCCGAGGCCGACCGCCGCCTGGCCGCCACGGTCGAGGACCCGGCCCTGCGCGCCTTCTTCCTGCAGTCGCTGGACCTGCGGGCCGAGGGCGGGCCGCGCTGGAGGCTGAACCTCGACGTGCTGGAGACCGAGATGCCCCGCATCGTGGGATGGCAGGCACCCGAGGGCCGCTTTGACGGGCCGGTGCTGTTCGTGGCAGGCGAGGATTCGACCTACATTCGCCCCGAACACCAGGCCGCGATCCTGGCCCGCTTTCCCGCGGCGCGGATCGAGACGATCGCCGGCGCGGGCCACTGGCTGCACGCCGACCGCCCCCGCGAATTCGAGGAGACGGTTCGGCGCTTTCTGGACGGCTGAGCCCGCGCGACGCCCGGTTTCTTCCAAGAAACCGGGCCGGACCCCGCGGCGGGGTCCGGCTGCGGCCCCGCCGTCAGGCGATCTGGCGGGCGATATACCAACTGACCGGGAAGGCCAGCACGAACCCCGTGGCCGCCGCCACCAGGATCGGGGTCAGCGTGTCCAGCCCCATCACCAGGGCGATCACGATGCCCACGCCCATCAGCGTGGTCGAGACCATGGAAAACAGCAGCATCATCAGGCGGGTCATGGCATTCTCCGGGGACTTGCGCGTTCCCGCGGCTCTTCTGCGCCAACTCTGGCCCGCCTGCCTTGATCCGCGTCAAGCCGGACGCGCGGCGCCCCGTGGCGTGGTCAGACCGACACGGCCGCGCGCAGGGTGGCCTCGGGGATCTCGGCATTGCTGCCCGACAACGCGACCGCGCCGCGCTTGATCACGTGGAATCGGTCGGCCCGGGCATAGGCGAAATCGAAATACTGCTCGACCAGCAGGATCGCCATGTCGCCACGGGCGCGCAGATGGTCGATGACCCGGCCGATCTGGGCGATGATGCTGGGCTGGATGCCCTCGGTCGGTTCGTCCAGCAGCAGGAGTTTCGGCCGCATCAGCAGCGCCCGGGCGATGGCCAGCTGCTGCTGGCCGCCCGACAGGTCGCCCCCGCGGCGGTGCAGGAAGTCCTTCAGGATCGGGAACAGGTCATAGATCTCGTCCGGGATGCGGTGTTCCGACCTGGGCAGGACGGCAAAGGCGGTTTCCATGTTTTCCCGCACCGTCAGCAGCGGAAAGATCATCCGCCCCTGCGGCACATAGGCCAGGCCCCGGCGCGCCATCTGCTGGGCGGGCAGCCGGCCGATCGGCTGGCCGTCGAATTCGACCGTCCCGCCCGACCGCGGATGCGTGCCCGAGATCGCCTTGAGCAGGCTGGTCTTGCCCACGCCATTGGTGCCCAGCAGACAGGTCACCTCGCCCTGGCGCATGGTCAGGTCGATGCCGTGCAGGATCTGCGATCCGCCATAGTGCAGGGTCAGGCCTGAAACCTTCAGCATCGCTCGGCGCCCCAGATACACGTCGATCACCTGCGGATTGCGGGTGACGAAATCGAGACTGCCCTCGGCCAGCACCGCGCCCTCGTGCAGGACGGTCACCTTGCAGTCCAGCCGGCGGACGAAATCCATGTCATGTTCCACCACCACCACGGCACGGGTCTGCGCGGCGCGGCGCAACAGCGTCGTGGTCTGTTCGCGTTCGGCCGGCGTCATGCCCGCGGCGGGTTCGTCCACCAGCAGCAGTTGCGGGTCCTGCGCCAGCAGCATGCTGATTTCCAGCCATTGCTTCTGGCCGTGGCCGATCTCGGCCGCCAGTTCCGCCACCCGGGCATGGTCTGCCGGGCCGGGGCGGAAGAACAGGGTCGCCAGCGGCCCGCGCGGTCGGCGGATCGCCAGCATCAGGTTGTCGCGCACCAGCTGATCCTCGAACACGGTGGGGCGCTGGAACTTGCGGCCGATGCCGATCCGGGCGATCTGCGCCTCGGACAGGCGCAGCAGGTTCACGCCGCGGTCGCCCCATTTCACGCTGCCCGAATCGGGGCGGGTCTTGCCGGTGACGATGTCCATGAAGGTGGTCTTGCCCGCGCCGTTGGGCCCGATCACGGCGCGCAGCTCGGCCCGGCCGATGGCGAAGGACAGGTTGTTGATGGCGCGGAACCCGTCGAAGGTGACGCTGACGCCGGACACCTCGAGCAGCGCGCTCATGCCTCGGCCTCCTTCTCGCGCAGGGATCCGGGGCCGGGGCCCAGGTCGGCGCCATGCCGGGCGGGCGGGCGGCGGTTCTCCCACAGGTCGAACAGCCCGCCGTTTCCGCGCGGGGCCAGGATCGTGACCGCGACGAAGGACAGGCCCAGCAGCACCAGCCACCAGTCGACCCATTTCACCGTAGAGAAGCCCAGCGGCAGGTCGGGCGCGCGCCCGCCGGTGAACCAGGACGACACCAGGCTGACGAAGGCCGCCCCGATCACCGCGCCGTAAAGCCGGCCGCGCCCGCCGATCGCCACCCAGACCGCCAGATAGACACTGGCGATGGGCGACAGTTCCGCCGGGTTGATGATGCCCGCCTGGGGGTAGTAGATCGCACCCGCCAGCCCCGCGATCACCGCCGTGGCGGTCAAGACGAAGAGCTTGAAGCCCTCGACCGGGTAGCCCAGGAAACGCACCCGCGCCTCGTCATCGCGGATGCCGCGCAGCACGTTGCCGAAGGTGCCCGACACCATCCAGTGGCAGAACGCATAGCCCAGCGCCAGCGCCGCGGCCGAGGCCCAGAAGAACCAGACCGACAGATCGGCCTGGGGCACGGCATCGGCCCCGGGCAGGTTCTGCAGCCCCGACAGCCCGTTGTTGCCGCGCAGGCCCGAATCGTTCTGGAACAGCCAGAGCGACAGCGCCAGCGTCATCGCCTGGGTCAGGATCGACAGATAGACGCCGGTCACCCGGCTGCGGAAGGCCAGCCAGCCGAAGACCCCCGCAGCACCCCGGGCACTAGCACCACAAGCGCGGGCTGCGCCCAGAAGCTGTGCGCCAGCGCCCAGACGGGCGGAAACTCGCTGCCGCCCACCACGCCGAAGATCTGCACGGCGATGGCGTCGCGGATTTCCTGCGGCGTGGCGGGAAGGGGGGCGCCGACCAGGCTGTCGATCACGATGCCCTCGGTCCGGGCATACATCAGCCACATGCCGATCATGTAGCCGCCCAGCCCGAAGAAGGCCATGTGGCCGAGGCTGAGGATGCCGGTATAGCCCCAGACCAGATCCATCGCCAGCGCGGCAAGGCAGAGGCAGAGCGTCTTGCCCAGGGTCTTGACGAAGCTGGTCGAGATGAGGCCGGGGCCGCAGGCCTCGGACAGCAGGGTGACGAGCGCGGTGAAGAGCGCGAGCAGCCCGAGGAAGATCAGCAGCGAGGGGTTGCGCTTGAGATGGTCAGACATGCGGGGCGCCTGTGGCTGGGGGGCAGGCGGGGGGTTTCACACCCCCCGCACCCCC
>JACXUX010000185.1 GCA_014763725.1 Rhodobacterales bacterium | reverse complement strand
CCGATCCCCCCGCCTGCAACCCCTTCGCGAAAGGTGCCCGATGACGACGCTTGCCGATTTTGCCATCACCCGCCGCTGGCCCCCCCGCAACCCGGATGCGATCCAGCTTTACAGCTTTCCCACGCCGAACGGGATCAAGGTCTCGATCGCGCTGGAGGAGATGGGCCTGCCCTATGACGCCCATACCGTCGCCTTTGCCACCAACGACCAGCTCAGCCCGGAATTCCTGAGCCTGAACCCGAACAACAAGATCCCCGCGATCATCGATCCGCAGGGGCCGGGGGGCCAGCCGCTGGCGCTGTTCGAAAGCGGCGCGATCCTGATCTATCTGGCCGAAAAGACCGGCCGGCTGCTGCCCGCCGAAACCCGGTATCGGGTGCTGCAGTGGCTGATGTTCCAGATGGGTGGCATCGGGCCGATGTTCGGGCAACTGGGATTCTTCCACGCCTTCGCCGGCAAGGAGATCGAGGATCCCCGCCCGAAGGAGCGTTACCGCGCCGAGGTCGCGCGGCTGCTGAAGGTGCTGGACGGCCAGCTGGCCGGGCGCGACTGGGTGGCGGGCGACTATTCCATCGCCGACATCGCCATCGCCCCCTGGCTGAGGACGCTGCGCGACTTCTACAAGGCGGGCGACATCACCGGCTGGGACGCGCTGGCCCATGTGCCGGCCTATCTGGACCGCTTCCTGGCCCGCCCCGCGGTGCAGCGCGGGCTGGTGCAGCCGCCGCGCGGCTAGGGCCGGGGGGCGGCGGCGCGGCGCAGCCGGTCGTTGATGGCGCGGCCCAGGCCCGTTTCCGGCACCGGCGCCACGGCGATCGTGCCGCCGGGGCCGGCCAGCGCATCAGCCTGCCGCAGCATGTGGAACAGGTTGGCCGCGGCCTGGACCGGGTCGCCCGCGGGCGACAGGTTCAGCGCGGCCCCCGGGCAGGGGCCAAAGCCCAGCCAGACCTCGCCCGCCGCGGGGGCGGTGACGCCCAGCCGGACCGCGGCGCCCGGGGCATAGTGGCTGGCCAGCTGGCCCGGCGCCTGCGGCCGCGCGGGGTCGGCGGCGGTCGCGACGGGCGCGCGCAGCACGGTCTCCAGCGCCTCGACCGGCAGGCCGCCGGGGCGCAGCAGCCGCGGCGGCCCGTCCAGCGCCAGGATCGTGCTTTCGACCCCCACGGCGCAGGGCCCGCCCTCCACCACCGCGGCAATCCGGCCCGCCAGGCCCGCCATCACGTGATCGGCCCGCGTGGGCGACACCCGGCCCGAGGGGTTGGCCGAGGGCGCGGCCAGCGGCCCGCCGAACGCCGCCAGCAGCGCGCGCGCCACCGGATGGGCCGGCATCCGCACCGCCACCGTGGGCAGGTCCGCCGTCACCAGCGGCGACAGCCCCGCATCCGCCCGCAGCGGCAGCACCAGCGTCAGCGGCCCGGGCCAGAACGCCGCGGCCAGCGCCCGCGCCCGGTCGTCGAACACCGCCAGCCGCCCGGCCTGATCCGGATCGGCCACATGCGCGATCAGCGGATTGAACCGTGGCCGCCCCTTGGCGTCAAAGATCGCGGCCACGGCGCGGTCGTTCGTGGCGTCGCCGCCCAGGCCATAGACCGTCTCGGTCGGAAAGGCGACCAGTTCGCCCGCCCGCAACAGGGCCACGGCGCGGGCAAGGCCCGCGGGATCGGGCGGCAGTAGCTGGGTCATGGGGCCCCCGTGACGCTGCGTAAGGCTTGAGCAACCGGCCCCGCGGCGTAACCTGGGGCCCGTGCCGCCCTTAGACGGCCCGCGCCGCCTTGTGAAGCCGCCGCAGGAGGATCCCGCATGCCCTATCGCGCCCCGACCGCCGATCTGCGCTTCGTGCTGGATCATGTGGTGGATTTCGCCGCCGTTGCCGCCACCGACCGCTTTGCCGAGGCCACGCCCGAAACCGTCGACGCCATCCTGGCCGAGGCTGGGCGGCTGTGCGAAACCGTGCTGGCGCCGGTCAACCGGGCGGGCGACCGGCATCCCGCGCGGCTGGACAACGGTGTCGTGCGCACCAGCCCGGGATTCGCCCAGGCCTATCGCGCCCTGGCCGAGGGCGGCTGGGTCGCCCTGGCGGCCAGCCCCGACCATGGCGGCATGGGCCTGCCCCAGACGCTGGCCACCGCGGTGAACGAGATGATGTCGGGCGCGAACCTGGCGCTGCAGCTGAACCCCCTGCTGACCCAGGGCCAGATCGAGGCGTTGGAACACCACGCCAGCGACGCGATCCGGGCGATGGTCCTGCCGCATTTGATCTCGGGCCGCTGGACGGGCACGATGAACCTGACCGAACCGCAGGCGGGCAGCGATGTGGGCGCGCTGCAGGCCCGGGCCGAACCGCGCGGCGACGGCACCCATGCGGTGACGGGGCAGAAGATCTACATCACCTGGGGCGACCATGACGTGGCCGAGAATGTCTGCCACCTGGTGCTGGCCCGCCTGCCCGATGCGGCACCCGGCACGCGCGGGATCAGCCTGTTCCTGGTGCCCAAGTTCCTGCCCGATGCCGCAGGCAACCCGGGCAAGCGCAACAGCCTGTCGGTCGTCAGCCTGGAACACAAGCTGGGCCTGCACGGCAGCCCCACCTGCGTCATGCAGTATGACGGCGCCACGGGCTGGCTGGTGGGCGCCCCGCACCGGGGCATGGCGGCGATGTTCACGATGATGAACAACGCCCGTCTCGGCGTCGGGGTCCAGGGCGTGGGCGTGGCCGAGGCCGCGTTGCAGCAGGCGCTGGCCCATGCGACCGACCGCCGCCAGGGTGCCACGCCCGAACCCGGCCAGCCCGCGATCCTGGGCCATGCCGATGTGCGCCGGATGCTGGCCTGCATGCGGGCCGATGTCTTTTCCGCCCGTGCCATCGCGCTGGCCTGCGCGGTGGCCATCGATCTGGCGCGTGCCACCGGTCGGGCCGATCAGGCCGCGCGGGCGGCCCTGCTGACGCCCATCGCCAAGGCCTTTGGCACCGACACCGGCATCGCCGTGGCCGACATGGGCCTGCAGGTCCACGGCGGCATGGGCTATGTCGAGGAAACCGGCGCCGCCCAGTTTCTGCGCGACGTGCGGGTGACATCGATCTACGAAGGCACCAACGGCATCCAGGCCATGGATCTGGTAGGCCGCAAGCTGGCCGACGGGGGCGAGGCCGCCCGCGACCTGATCGACGAGATCCAGCAGGGCGCCGAGGCCGCCCGCCCCGCGCTGCCCGAACTGGCGGGCGAGGTCTGGGTCGCTGCCGAATCGCTGCGCGAGGCGACCGACTGGCTGCTGACGCAGGACATGACCGACCGCGGGGCAGGGGCCGTGCCCTATCTGCGCGCCTTTGCCCGGGTGCTGGGCGGGCATTATCACCTGCGTGCGGCGCTGGCCGACCCGGCCCGCACGGCGCTGGCCGCCGTGGCGATCCGCCGGCTGATGCCCGAACACGCCGCCTGCCTGGCCCAGCTGCGCGAGGGCGCGGCAGGGCTCTATGCGCTCTCGGCCGCGGATCTGTCGGCGTGACCGCGCCGATCCGCTTCCCCTTTGCCACTCCGCCCGAACCGGGCCAGGCGGTGCAGGTGGCCCCCGACGTGCTGTGGCTGCGCCTGCCGCTGCCGATGGCGCTGGACCATGTGAACGTCTATGCGCTGGCCGATGCCGATGGCTGGACGCTGGTCGACACCGGGATGGACGCGCGCCGCACCCGTGCGGCCTGGGCCGCAGCGCTGGCGGGGCCGCTGGCGGGGCGGCGCGTGGCCCGCGTCCTTGTGACGCACCACCACCCCGACCATGTGGGCCTGGCCGGCTGGTTCCAGGCGCAGGGCGCGGAGTTGCTGATCCCCCGCACCGCCTGGCTTTATGCCCGGATGCTGACGCTGGATGTCCAGCCGCTGCCGGGGCCCGAACTGCTGGCGCACTGGCGCGGCGCGGGCATGGACCCCGACCTGCTGGCCCGCCGCGCGGGCGAACGGCCCTTCAACTTTGCCGATTGCGTGGCGCCGCTGCCCCCGGGCTTTACCCGCCTGGTCGAGGGCCAGGTGCTGCACCTGGCCGGGCGGCGCTGGCAGGTGCGCATGGGCGACGGCCACGCCCCCGAACAGGCCACGCTGTGGAGCCTGGACGACCTGCTGGTGATCGGCGGCGACCAGCTTCTGCCCGGAATTTCGGCCAATATCGGGGTCTATGCCACCGAACCCGGGGCGGACCCGCTGGCCGACTGGCTGGCCAGCTGCCGCCGCTTCCTGCCGCTGGCGCGGCCCGACCATCTGGTGCTGCCGGGCCACAAGCTGCCCTATACCGGCCTGCCGCACCGGCTGGGGCGGATGGTGGCCGAACATCTGGACGCGCTGGACCGGCTGCGCGCGCATCTGGCGGCCGGGCCCTGCACGGCGGTGGGAACCTTCGCCGTGCTGTTCGACCGCGCGATCGGCGAAGGCGAATACGGCCTGGCCCTGGTCGAGGCGCTGGCGCATCTGAACCACCTGCTGCACCGCGGCGAGGTGATGCGCGAAAGCCGCGATGGCGTCTGGTGGTGGCACGCCGCCCCCGCCCGCGGGGATGACAGCGGCGGCTGAATCGGCTAACCCGACGATCAGGGAACCAAGGGAGCAACCGCCATGGCCGGAGACGACCACCAAGACGACACCCCCCACGTGCACGGCACGATGGACGTCAGCACGCAGGAAAAGACCTTTGCCGGTTTCGTCCGCATGACGACCTGGGGTGCCGGCATCGCCATCGGCATCCTGATCTTCATGGCGCTGGTCAACGCCTGACCATTGCGGGGGAACCGACCGTCATGCTGACACGCGCCGTGTCCCTTGTGGCGCTGCTGGCCCTTGCGGGCTGCGGCGCCGATCCGGTCTGGGCCCCCGAGGATGCGGTGGCCCGCGCGCGCTATGTGCATGACGCGCCACCCAGCATCACCCTCTACACCGTGATCAGCAACCGCGACAACACGGGCGCCCATTCGGCGCTGCTGATCAACGGGTCGGAACGGGTCATGTTCGACCCCGCCGGCACCTGGTACCACCCCGCGGTGCCGGAACGGAACGACCTGCACTTCGGCATGACGCCGCGGATGGTCGACTTCTACGTCGACTATCACGCGCGCGAAACCTTTCGCGTGGTCGAACAGACCGTGCCGGTGACCCTCGAACAGGCCGAGATCGCGCTGCAGCGCGCCCGGGACTATGGCGCCGTGCCCAAGGCCTTCTGCGCGCGCAGCACGTCATCCATCCTGCAGGGGGTGCCGGGGTTCGACGGGGTGCGCCGCAGCTTCTTTCCTGAAAACGTGATGGCCAGCGTGGCCCGCGTGACCGGGGTCGAGGGGCGGGTGATCTACGACAGCGACGCGCCGAACAACCACGGCGTGCTGATGACCCAGCAGAACGTGATCCTGCAGGAATGACACGGCCCGGCGGTGTCCGGGCCGGTCAGACCAGCCACAGCACCAGATACAGCACCGCCGCCCCGCCGACGATGGCGCCCAGCGTGTGGCGGAACACGACCCCCAGCGCCAGCGTGGCCACTGCCGCCGCCAGCCGCGCCGCATCGGGCTGACCGCCGGTCGCCGCGGGCCACAGCACCAGCGGCGCCACCAGCCCCGGCAGCACCGCGACCGAGGTATAGCGCAGATGCCGCAGCAGCCACTCCGGCAGCGGCCGGTTGCCGATCAGCCCCAGGAAGGAAAAGCGTATCGCAAAGGTGCCCAGGCCCAGGCCCAGGATCACGACCCACAGGTCCAGACGGTCAATCTCCATCCCGCGCCCCCGCCATGGCGGCCCCGCGCCGCGCCATCATCCAGCGTTCCGTCTGCGCCCCCGCCACCATCGCCACGACCGAGGCCACCAGCAGCCCC
>JACXUX010000016.1 GCA_014763725.1 Rhodobacterales bacterium | reverse complement strand
GCCTGGGCCTGGCCGCTGGCCGCGGGCCTGGCGCCGGGCCTGGCGGCGGGTCTGGCGCTGGCGGCCATGGCGCTGACGACCGGCGCCCTGCATGAGGACGGTCTGGCCGATACCGCCGACGGGCTGGGCGGTGCCACGGTCGAACGGCGGCTGGCGATCATGAAGGACAGCCGCATCGGCAGCTATGGCGTGATGGCGCTGGTGCTGGCGGTGCTGCTGCGGTGGCAGGCGCTGGCGCTGCTGCTGGCCGTGCCGGGAGGGGCTGCGGCGCTGGTGGCCGCGGCGGCGCTGGGGCGGGCGCCGATGGCGGGGCTGATGGCGGCGCTGCCGCCCGCGCGGCCCGGCGGGCTGTCGGCCGCCACGGGCCGGCCGCCCGCGCGGGTGGCGGCGGGGGCCGCGGTGCTGGCGCTGGCCCTTGCCGCGGCGCTGACGGGCGGGGCCACCATGCCCGCCGCGCTGGCCGCGGCCGGGGCGGGGCTGGCCGTGGGTCTGGTCGCCCGCGCCCGGCTGGGCGGCCAGACCGGCGATGTTCTGGGCGCCGCCGCCCTGCTGGCCGAGACGGCGGCGCTGATGGCCTATGCCGTGGCGCTGGCCAGCGCCTGATCCAGATCGGCGATCAGGTCGCCCGCATCCTCGATCCCGATCGAGACGCGCACCACGTTCGGCGCGGCCCCGGCGGCGCGCTGCGCCTCGGGCGACAACTGGCGGTGGGTGGTGCTGGCGGGGTGGATGATCAGCGACCGCGTGTCGCCCAGGTTTGCCACATGGCTGAACAGGTTCAGGTTGTTGACCAGCCGCACGCAGGCCTCATACCCGCCCCTGACGGCAAAGGTGAACAGCGCCCCCGCCCCGCGCGGGCAGACCTGCGCCACCCGGTGATGCCAGGGCGAGCTGGGCAGGCCCGCATAGGTCACCGATTCGATGCGCGGATCGGCCTCGAGCCAGCGGGCGATGCGTTCGGCATTGGCGACGTGGCGTTCCATCCGCAGCGACAGCGTCTCGATCCCCAGCAGCGTGTAATGCGCGGCCTGGGGGTTCATCGTCATGCCCAGATCGCGCAGCCCCACGGCGATGCCGTGGAAGGTGAAGGCCAGCGGCCCGAAGGTTTCGTGGAACTTCAGCCCGTGATAGGCGGGTTCGGGGGCCGACAGGCTGGGAAACTTGCCGCTGGCCGACCAGTTGAAATGCCCCGAATCGACGATGGCGCCGCCCGTCACCGTGCCGTTGCCGGTCAGGTATTTCGTGGTCGAATGCACCACCAGCGTGGCGCCATGTTCGATCGGGCGGCACAGCCAGGGCGTGGCCGTCGTGTTGTCGACGATCAGCGGCAGGCCCATGCGGTCGGCCAGGGCCCCCACGGCGGGCAGGTCGGTGATATAGCCGCCGGGGTTCGCGATCGCCTCGCAGAAGATGGCGCGGGTGTCGTCGTCGATCGCGGACTCGAGCGCGGCGAGGTCATCGAAGTCGACGAACTTCGCCGACCAGCCAAAGCGGCGGATGGTCTGGCTGAACTGGGTCAGCGTGCCGCCATACAGCCGGGTCGAGGCGACGATGTTCCGCCCCGGTCCCATCAGCGGGAACAGCGCCATGATCTGCGCGGCATGGCCGGACGAACAGCAGACCGCGCCGGCGCCGCCCTCGAGCGTGGCGATTCGCTCCTGCAGGACCGAGACGGTCGGGTTGGTCAGGCGGGAATAGATGTAGCCCACCTCCTGCAGGTTGAAGAGCGCGGCGGCATGATCCGCATCGCGAAAGACAAAGGCCGTGGTCTGATAGATCGGCGTCTGCCGCGCGCCGGTCGCCGGATCCGGCCGGCTGCCGGCGTGAATCTGAAGCGTGGCAAAGCCGTAGGGTTGCGTCATTCTGTCCTCCCCGTTCTGGTGGCGGCAGCCTAGGGGATGCGGTGCGCCCCCTCAATCGCCACCGGGTGTTTCGCATCGGGCAACAGTGAATTTCGCCCGTCATCCTTGCAGGGAAAATTGCGACTCGGAGAACCGCGATTGTGGCGCTAGCATGGCCGGGTGGATGTGAGGTGCCCGTGTGAAGTCCTTTGTTGCGACCCTGACCCTGATGTTTGCCGCCCTGTCGCTCTGGCCGGTCGAGGCGCTGGCGCACAGCCATCGCCGCCCGCCCGTGAACGTGCCCGAGATCGACGCGACGGCCGGCCTGCTGGCCGTGGCGGCCATGCTGGCGGTCGTGGCCTTCGTCTACGACCGGCGCCGCCGCCGGGCCATAAGGCGGCGGGGCGGTCCGATTGGTGCGATCCGCGCCACGGACTGTTTCCGCAAACCGTGGGGCCGGGCTGAAACCTTTCGCGGCGCGCGGCGTTTGCCCATCGTGGTGAACTCCCTTCGCGAAAGGTGTTGCATGAACAGGATGTTCCTTTGGACGCTGCCGCACATGCTGGTGGCGCTGCCCGCCACGGCGCAGACCAGCGGCGGAACCGGGCTGCTGGGCGGCCTGCTGACCGGGGTGACCGGGCTGCTGGGCGGCGGCAGGGGGCCGGTGCATGGCGTTCCGGAAATCGACGCCGGCACGGTTGTGGTGGCCGTGGCGGCGGTGCCGGCGCTGGCCCAGTCGACCAGCTGGTCCAGCTGGTGGGATGACCTGTGGTCGGCCTTCGACGACCTGTGGGACGACCTCTATTCCGGCACCCCGGTCGACGTGCCCGAGATCGACGGGTCGACCGGCCTGCTGGCGCTGGCGGTGATCGGGGCGGTGCTGCTGTTCGTGCACGACCGCCGTCGCCGCCGGGCCTGATCCGTCAGATCGCCGACCACTGACCCGTGGCCGCCGCCCAGGCGGCCACGGTCGCATTTGCGGCCATGTGCGCCACCACCGCATCGCCCAGCCGCCCGCGGCGGTCGCGCACCAGGGCAAAGACCAGGCCCGCGGCCAGCGCCTCGGCCCAGCGGCCATGCAGCGCGGCGAACGCGGCCGAGGCGGCCAGGATCCCCACCCAGCGCCCCCAGGGCGCGGCGGGTGACAGCCGGTCCTGCAGGTAGCCGCGGAAGAACAGCTCTTCGACCAGCGGGGCAAGCGCCACGGTGCCCAGCACCCGCAGCACCGCCCACAGCGCCAGCCCCGCCGGCGGCAGCAGCGCCAGCGGCGCCGTCAGCGGATCGGGCCCCGCCGCCGCGGGCAGCAGTGCCACCCACATCACGCCCACCGCCAGGCCCGCGCCCAGCGCCACCGGATCGGCGCGCCAGTCCATCCGCGCATACAGCCCCCGGAACGGCCACACCGCCGCGGCCAGCGCCACCGTCACCAGCGGGAAGGTCAGCCCCGGCACCGGCGCCAGCGCCGCGGCCAGCAGGCTGGCCAGCATGAACCCCACAAAGGGCAGGATGCGCGCGGCCAGCCAGTCCCGCGCCAGCCCGCCCGCGGGGGCGGGGCGCGCGGGGCGGCGGTGCAGCCAGGGCACCGCCTGCATCACCGCCACCATCCCCAGCGCGACCAGGGTAAAGAACAGCCAGCCCGCATAGCTGTGAAACCCGTTCACGGCCAGGCCCGGCGACACATGCACCCCGATCAGCACCAGGATCGCGATGCGCACCGCGTTCAGCAGCCAGCTGGCCGCCAGCGCCAGCGGCATCACCACCAGCACGAACCGCCCCAGCCGCAGATCGTCGCGGAACAGCGCCGCATACAGTGCGCCAAAGACCGCGACCAGGGCGATCCCCTCCAGCCCCGAACAGGCCTGGGCGATGCGGATCCAGAAGCCGTCGATGCCCATCACGCGCTCGGCCGGGTCGGTCTCGATCGGCAGGCCGGTCAGGTGCAGCAGCCCCTCGACCAGGCGGAAGGTGGCCAGGCTCGGCCCCTCCCAGTTCCAGATGGGCAGGATGCGCTGGGCCAGATCGGGGACCAGCGCGGCCAGGCCCACCACGGCGGCCACCGCCAGCCCGTCGCGCCGGGCATGCCGCGCCCAGGCGGCGGGCGGGGCCAGCCAGAACAGCGCCCCCAGCCCGGCCAGCGCCGCCCCGCCCAGCCAGGCCACCAGCGCCTGCGCGAACTGCGGGCTCAGGTCGCGGCCCTGTGCCAGGATCACCGGCAGGAAGAAGATCGCGAGCCCCAGCGCATGCAGCCACAGCCAGCGGCGCGCCCCGGGGGCCGCCTGCCCCTCGGCCAGGATCGCGCCGAACAGCCCCGGCCGCGCCCAGGCGATCATCGGCAGCACCGCGGCCACCACGATGCCGCGCGCCACCAGCCCCTTGAGCGCGGTGCAGCCGGCCTCGGCCCCCGTGGCGCGGCATTCGAACTGCAACAGGAACTGATGCACCAGCAGCACGGCCAGCAGTTCCGCCAGCACCACCAGGGCGACGGGCAGCAGGCGGCGATGCGGCGGGGGCGGGCTGGTCCGGGTCAGGCTGGCGGTCATCGGGTCACTCGTCAGGGCACGGTGACACCTAGCCTGCCCGCATGGCGATTTCAGGGCAAGCGCGCGGCAGCCCCGGTCAGCGCAGCCACAGGCCCTGACGCTTGATCGTGTTGCGGATCACCTGTTCGCGGCGCGGCAGGTCGGCGCGGTCGAACAGGGCGCGGATCTTCGCCCCCTTGCCCTGATAGACCAGCCGCTTGAACGGCTCATGGTCCTTCAGCACCCGCTTGACCGGGTTGGGCGCGCAGACCTGTTCCATCACCGCCACGGCGCGGTCGCTTTCGCGGGCATAGAGCAGCGGCAGCGCCCGCCAATGGCAGGTGACGTTGCCATCCAGCCCCGCCAGCGCCGGCCCCGGCCGCCCGCCCCCGAACGAGGCGATGACCAGCGGCAGCGCCACCTGGTCCAGCCAGGGGTCCATGGGCTGACAGACCAGCTCCGGCGGCGGGTCGTCGCGGATCGACACGGCAAAGTCGCGGAACCGCGCGCCAAAGTCCCGCGGACAGGCGCCAAAGAACCAGCCCGCGTTGAAATAGAGATGCCGCTGCCAGTAGTCGGCCGGCCAGGACAGGTCCAGCGTGGGCGCCATGTCCAGCCCGAGCCGGCGGTAGAGCGCGCCCCATATCTGGGCGTAGCTGGGGCCATAGGGCTCGATCACGGGCCAGGTCCCCTCGCGCCGCAGGCTGGCCGAGGGGCGGGCAAAGTCTAAGCCCACATCCGCAAAGCTGCCTGTCACCAGCGTGTCGGTGTCCAGAAACAGGAAGGGCTCGCCCGCGGGCATGGCGGCCAGCATCTCGATCTTGTTGCCGTGGGGGTAGCTCTGGCCGAAGTCGCGGTTGTCGAAGGGCAGGATCTCGGCCCCCAGATCGGTCAGCAGCGCGCGCAGGGCCGGGCTTTTCACCCGGGGGTCGGTCTTCCAGCGGGGGCCGGGCTGCGGCTCGGCCAGGATCAGCCGGCCCGGAAAGCCCGGGTCGCAGGCGCGCAGCGACGCGGCCAGCACCACCGCCTCATACGCCAGCCGCCCGTCCTGGACCACGGCCAGGATGTTGAACCGCTGCCGTGCCGTGCCCGTGTCCGTCATGCCTGCCCCCTGACTGGCGCGACTATTGCGCGGGCGTGGGCAAAGCGGAAGGGGGCAGGGGCCGCGCCCGGATCGGGTCGAACAACAGCCGCAGCCCGTTCAGCACCACCAGCAGCGTGCCGCCCTCATGCCCGATGACGGCCAGCGGCAGGGGCAGGTCGACGAAGATCGTGGCCGTCACCAGAACCAGCATCGCCCCCAGCGCAAAGGTCAGGTTCTGGCGGATCACCGCGCGGGTGCGGCGGGCCAGCCGATGGGCGGCGGCCAGGCGCGCCAGATCGTCCGACATCAGCGCCACGTCGGCGGCCTGGACCGCGACCTCGCTGCCCGCCGCGCCCATGGCGATGCCCACATCGGCGCGCGCCAGCGCCGCGGCGTCGTTCACCCCGTCGCCCACGAAGGCCACGGGGCCCGCCGCGCGCAGGCGGGCGACGCGGTCCAGCTTCTCCTCGGGCAAGAGGCCGCCCGCCACATCGTCGGGCGCGAGCCCCAGATCCGCGGCGATGCGGGCCGCGACCTCGGGCCGGTCGCCGGTCAGCATCAGCAGGCGCGCGATGCCGCCGCGGCGCAGCCCCGCCAGCGCCGCCGCCGCCCCCGGCCGCGGCCGATCGGCCAGCGCCGCCGCACCCAGCGTCACCGCCCCCCGGCCCAGATAGACGATGCTGGCCCCCGTGCCGGCCAGCGCCACCAGCCGAGTGTCGTCGACCGCGGCCCCCATCCGCGCGGCCAGCCGCGCATTGCCGGCCCAGAGGGGGGCGGGCCCGTCCCCCTCGGCCCAGCCGGTCACGCCCTCGCCCGGGCGGGTGGTGACGGATTGCACCGCCACCGGTGCGACGGCGCGCGCCGCGGCACAGGCGCGCAGGGCGGCGGCGCTGTGGTGTTCGGCCTGCGCCTCGATCCCCGCCAGCCGCGCCAGCAGCCGCGTCTCGTCCCCGTCCAGCGCGACGAGGCCAGTCACCGCGGGGCGGCCCTCGGTCAGGGTGCCGGTCTTGTCGAAGGCGAACTGCGTCACCCCGCCCAGCCGTTCCAGCGCCGCGCCGCCCTTGAACAGCACGCCCCCGCGCGCCGCCGCCGCCAGCGCCGACAGGATCGCCGCGGGGACCGAGATCACCACCGCGCAGGGGCTGGCCGCCACCAGCAGCGTGGCCGCGGAGTAAAGGGCGTCCTGCATCGACCGGCCCAGCGCCAGGAACACCCCGAAGGCCAGGGTCGAGCCCGCCAGCACCCCCACCGTATAGCGCTGGCCGAACCATTCGCTGAAGCGTTCGCTGGGCGCCTTGGCGGCCTGCGCCTCGGTCACCAGGGCCACCATCCGCGCCACCGTGCTGTCGGCCGCGCGCGCCGTCACCACCGCCGTCAGGACCGAGGACAGGTTCACCGTCGCCTCGAACACCGGCGCGCCGGGCCCCTTGGTCACCGGCATCGATTCGCCGGTGACGGCCGACTCGTCCAGCGGGCCCCGGCCCTCGACCAGGCGGGCATCGACCGGCACCCGCGCCCCGGGGCGGATCACCACCCGGTCGCCGGGCATCAGCGATTCGACCGGCACCTCGACCGCGCCGCCCGGGCCCAGCCGCAGCGCCGTGCGCGGGCGCAGCGCTATCAGCGCATCGACCGCCCGCCGCGCCCGCCCCAGCGCCAGATGTTCCAGCGTGCCCGACAGGCTGAACAGCACCAGCAGGATCGCGCCCTCGGCCATGGCGCCCACGGCGGCAGCGGCCAGTGCGGCTACCACCATCAGCAGGTCGATTTCCAGAACCCGGTCGCGCCACAGGCTGCGCAGCGCCTGCCCCCCGGCGGGCAGGCCGCCGGCCAGATAGGTCACGCCATAGGCCCAGGGGGCCAGCCCGTCCTGGCCCGCGATCTGCGCGCCCAGCCCCGCGGCCAGCCCCAGCACGGCAAGGCCGCTCAGAACCGCGTCCCGCATCGGCAGGCCCTGGCTTTCGTCATCCATCGGCGACTCCGGCATTGCCCCGGTTCTGGTTAGCCCCGCCCGCGCCCGCGCGCCACCCCCGGATTCACGCTTGCCACATGTGACAGTTTTGTGTCTGCCTTGGCGCCGGGGGATCCGGCCGCGCCCCGCTTCCGGGGCTGGGCCTGCGGAATTCCCGGGTTGCAGATCCAGGACCGTCACAGAACGGTTGCAAACAGAACGGTAAGAGGGGGCATGCCCCGCAGGGGCGGCCGGTATCCAACGGAAGGTGAGGACAATGACCAGGATGACCATTGGGGCGGCGGTTCTGGCGCTGCTCGGCTCGACAGCGCTGGTGAACGCCCAGACGCTGGCGGAAATCGAAGCCGCGGCCAAGGCCGAAGGCATGCTGACGACCATCGCCCTGCCGCATGACTGGTGCGGTTATGGCGAGGTGATCGCGGGCTTCAAGGCCAAGTATCCCGAAATCACCGTGAACGAACTGAACCCCGACGCGGGTTCGGCCGACGAACTGGAAGCCGTGCGCGCCAACAAGGGCAACACTGGCCCGCAGGCGCCCGACGTTCTGGACATCGGCCTGGCCTTCGGCCCGCAGGCCCAGGCCGAAGGGCTGCTGATGCCCTACAAGGTCTCGACCTGGGACGAGATCCCGGCCGATGTCAAGGATCCCGACAGCCACTGGTATGCCGACTACTACGGCGTGATGGCCTTTGGCGTGAACAAGGACCTGGTGCAGAACACCCCGACCTCGTGGGCCGATCTGACCAAGCCCGAATATGCCAACAGCTTTGCGCTGACCGGCGACCCGCGCGCCTCGAACCAGGCGATCCTGGCGATCCTGTCGGCCGGCATGTCCAAGGGCGCGGACCCGGGCGCCGACAGCGGCAAGGCCGGTCTGGAAGTCCTGGCCGAGATCAACAAGGCCGGCAACTTCGTTCCGGTCACCGGCAAGGCCGGCACGCTGGCCCAGGGCCAGACGCCGATCATCGCCGCCTGGGACTATAACCTGCTGGCCTGGCGCGACCAGCTGGCGGGCAACCCGCCGATGGACGTGGTGATCCCCGAGGGCCCGTCGCTGGCCGGCGTCTATGTCCAAGCCATCAGCGCCTATGCCCCCCATCCGAACGCCGCCAAGCTGTGGATGGAATACCTGTATTCGGACGAAGGTCAGCTGGGGTGGCTGAAGGGCTACTGCCACCCCGCGCGCTTCAACGCGATGGCCGCCGTCGGCAAGATCCCGCAGGAGCTGCTGGACAAGCTGCCCCCGGCCGAGGGCTATGCCCGCGCCGTGTTCCCGACCGTGGAACAGCAGGGTGCGCACAAGGACGTGGTCACCTCGCAGTGGGATGCCGTGGTCGGCGCCAACGTGCAGTGATCTGACCTGATCCATCGCCCCGGCCCGTCAGGGCCGGGGCACCCCCCCGATCGACCGTGCGGGCCGCCCCGGCCCGTCCGCCTGGCCAAGGCCGCCCATGACCGATCTGTCCCTTGCCCATGCCAAGCCCGACGCGCCCCGGCGCGCGCCGCTGCGCCTGCCCCTGGTCTGGCTGGGGGTGCTGCCCTTTGCGATCTTTGCGCTCTTGTTCCTGGTCTGGCCCACGCTGCATATCGTGCTGGGCGCGTTTCAGACGCCCGAGGGCGGGTTCACCCTGCGCAACCTGGCCGGGCTGATGGCGCCGCAGATCGTCGGCGCGTTCTGGATCTCGATCAAGGTCAGCGTGATGACGGCGGCGCTGGGCTGTGTCATCGGCTTTGTCCTGGCCGCGGCGGTCACGCGCGGCGGGCTGCCGGCCGGCCTGCGCGACACGATGCTGACCTTTTCGGGGGTCGCGTCGAACTTTGCCGGCGTGCCGCTGGCCTTTGCCTTCATCGCCACGCTGGGCCGGCTCGGGCTGGTCACGGTGCTGCTGCGCGACTGGTTCGGCATCAACCTGTATGCGACGGGGTTCAACCTGATCTCGTTCGCCGGGCTGACTCTGGTCTATCTGTATTTCCAGATTCCGCTGATGATCCTGATCATCACCCCCGCGCTGGACGGGCTGAAGCGCGAATGGCGCGAGGCCGCCACCTCGCTGGGCGCCTCGGGCGTGCAATACTGGCGGATGGTGGCGCTGCCGGTGCTGTGGCCGTCGTTCCTGGGCACCTTTGCGCTGCTGTTTGCCAATGCCTTTGGCGCGGTGGCCACGGCGATGGCGCTGACGGGATCGTCGCTGTCGATCGTGCCGATCATCCTGTTTGCCCAGATCCGCGGCGACGTGCTGCAGGACCCGCATCTGGGCTATGCCATCGCCTTCGGCATGATCGTGCTGACCGGGATCGCCAACCTGGTCTACATCGTGCTGCGCACCCGGGCCGAACGGTGGCTGAAATGATCCGGTCGTCGCGCCTGTGGTCCTGGATCGCCTTTGCGCTGGGGGCCGCCTATTTCCTGCTGCCGCTGGCCGGCATGTTCGAGTTCAGCCTGCGCGCCCGCCGCGGCGAATATTCGTTCCAGGCCTATCAGAACGTGCTGGGCGATCCGCAGTTCCTGGCCACCTTCGGCTATTCGGTGCTGATGGCGGGGTTTACCATCGTGCTGGGGGTGCTGATCGTGGCGCCCACCGCCTTCTGGGTGCGGCTGAAACTGCCCGGCCTGCGGCCTGTGATCGAATTCGTGACCCTGCTGCCGCTGGTCATTCCGCCCATCGTCATCGTCTTCGGCTATATCCGGCTCTACAACACCTCGTCCTGGCTGCCGATGACGGGCAGCGCGCTGGGCACCGACATCCTGCTGATGTGCGGCTATGCCACGCTGAGCCTGCCCTACATGTATCGGGCGGTCGACACCGGGCTGCGCACCATCGACATCCGCACCCTGACCGAGGCGGCGCAATCCCTGGGCGCGGGCTGGATCACCATCCTGGGCCGGCTGATCCTGCCCAATGTCTTTGTCGCTGTGATGTCGGGGGCGTTCCTGACCTTTGCGATCGTCATCGGCGAATATGTCTTTGCCGCGCTGCTGAACCGGCCTGCCTTCGGGCCCTACATGGTGTGGATGGGCTCGAACAAGGCCTATGAGCCCGCCGCGCTGGCCGTCATCGCCTTCTCGATCACCTGGGCCTGCATGGCGCTGATCCAGCTGGCCACACGGTTTCAGAAATTCACCAAGGCGTCCCGCTGATGTCCTATCTCGACCTTGCGAACCTGGAAAAGTCCTTCGGCGCGACGCGGGTCGTGCGCGATTTCACCCTGGGGGTGGACAAGGGCGAGTTCATCTCGCTCCTGGGCCCGTCGGGCTGCGGCAAGACCACGGTGCTGCGCATGGTGGCGGGGTTCGAGATGCCCACCGCCGGCGCGATCCGCATCGACGGCCAGTCCGTGACCGACCTGCCGCCCAACCGCCGCCAGATCGGGATGGTGTTCCAGGCCTATGCGCTGTTTCCCAACCTGACGGTGGCGGAAAACGTGTCCTTCGGGCTGAAGGTGCAGGGTGTGGCCCGGGCGGAACGCGACACGCGCGTGGCCGAGATGCTGGATCTGATCGGCCTGCCGGACCTGGGCGCGCGCTATCCGTTCCAGCTGTCGGGCGGCCAGCAGCAGCGCGTGGCGCTGGCCCGCGCGCTGGCGCCCCGGCCGCGGGTGCTGCTGCTCGATGAACCGCTCTCGGCGCTGGATGCCAAGGTGCGCGTCAGCCTGCGCAGCGAGATCCGCGCGATCCAGCGCGATCTGGGCATCACCACCATCTTCGTCACCCACGACCAGGAAGAGGCGATGAGCATTTCCGACCGGATCGTGGTGATGAACGGCGGCATCGCCGAACAGGTGGGCGCCCCGTTCCAGATCTACAACCGTCCCGCGACCCGTTTCGTCGCGCAGTTCGTGGGCACGCTGAACACGCTGCAGGCGCGGCTGGTCGACCCGGCGCGGGGAACCGTGGCCCTGGGCGACAGCGTCGTGACGCTGGACCGCGTGGTGGACCGCCCCGCGGGCAGCACCCTGACCCTGGCCCTGCGCCCCGAGGCGTTGCGCCTGGGCCATGTGCCCGACCACGACGCCGTGCTGCCCGCCCGCATCGCCGAGGTGGAATTCCTCGGCTCGGTCATCCGGGTGCGGGCCGAGGTGGGCGGCAACCTGTTGTCGCTGGACACCTTCAACCGCCCCGATGCCCCGCCGCCCGCCCCGGGCAGCCAGGTGCATCTGTTCGCCGCAGGCCGCGACTTCATCCTGCTGGACGACTGAACCGGCGGCGCCAGGGGGGCACCGCCAGCCGGGCCAGGGGCAAATTTCTTTCAAGAAATTTGCCCGGAACCTTGCAAGGTTCCGGCTGTGGCGCGGGCTCAGACGTCCAGCTCTTCCACGAAGCGGGCGTTTTCCTGGATGAACTGGAACCGCAGCTCGGGCCGCTTGCCCATCAGCCGCTCGACCAGGTCGCCGGTCTCGCCCGGGTCGTCCTCGTCGATCGACACGCGGATCAGCTTGCGCGTGGCGGGGTTCATCGTCGTGTCCTTCAGGTCCTTGGCGTCCATCTCGCCTAGGCCCTTGAAGCGGCTGACGTCGATCCTGCCCTTGCCGCCCAGGCCGCGGGCCAGCCAGGCGTCCTTTTCCGCCTCGTCCAGGCAATAGACGCGCCGCGCGCCCTGGGTCAGGCGGAACAGCGGCGGACAGGCCAGATACAGGTGCCCGCGGTCGATCAGCGGCCGCATCTGCGTGAAGAAGAAGGTCATCAGCAGGCTGGCGATATGCGCGCCGTCGACATCGGCATCGGTCATGATGATGACCTTGTCATAGCGCAGGTCGTCGATATTGAATTTCGACCCCATCTGCACGCCCAGCGCCTGGCACAGGTCGCCGATCTCGGCGTTCTGGCCCAGCTTGGCGCTGGCCGCGCCCAGCACGTTCAGGATCTTGCCGCGCAGCGGCAGCAGCGCCTGCATCGTGCGGTCGCGCGCCATCTTGGCCGATCCGCCCGCGCTGTCGCCCTCGACCAGGAACAGCTCGGTCCCCTCGCGCGCCGTGGCCGAACAGTCGACCAGTTTGCCCGGCAGCCGCAGCCGCTTGGTGGCCGACTTGCGCGCGGTTTCCTTTTCCGCCCGGCGGCGCAGCCGTTCCTCGGCCCGCAGCACCAGGAAGTCCAGGATCGCCCCGGCCGATTTCGTATCGGCGGCCAGCCACATGTCGAAGGGGTCGCGGACCGCGAGTTCGACCAGGCGGGCGGCCTCTTCGGTGGCCAGCCGGTCCTTGGTCTGGCCCACGAACTGCGGTTCGCGGATGAAGATCGAGATCAGCGCACAGCCGCCCGCGGTCAGGTCGTCGCGGGTGATCAGCTCGGCCTTGCGGTTGCGGACGCGTTCGCCATAGGCGCGGATGCCCTTCAGGATCGCGGTCCAGAAGCCGCCCTCATGGGTGCCGCCCTCGGGCGTGGGCACGGTGTTGCAGTAGGACTGCAGGAACCCGTCGCGTGAGGGCGTCCAGTTGATCGCCCATTCCACGCTGCCCGGCACGCCGAACTTTTCCTGGAACCCGACCTTGCCGGCAAAGGGGCGGTCGGCATAGGTCGTGGCGCGGTCCAGCTGGTCGGTCAGATAGTCGGCCAGCCCGCTGGGGAAGCGGAAGGTTGCCTCCATCGGCGTGTCGCCGTCGGGGATCGCCGATTTCCAGCGGATCTCCACGCCCGAAAACAGATAGGCCTTGGACCGCGCCATCCGCAGCAGGCGGTGCGGCTTCAGCGTCTGGGACCCGAAGATCTCGGGGTCGGGGTGAAAGGTGACCGTGGTGCCGCGGCGGTTGGGGGCGGGGCCGGCCTTCTGCACCGGGCCCAGCGGGATGCCGCGGCTGAATTCCTGGACGAACAGCTCGCGGTTGCGCGCCACCTCGACCCGCAGCCGGTCGGACAGGGCGTTGACCACGCTGGCCCCCACACCGTGCAGCCCGCCCGAGGTCTGATAGGCGTCACCGCCGAACTTGCCCCCCGCATGCAGCGTGCACAGGATCACCTCGAGCGCCGACTTGCCCGGAAACTTGGGATGCGGGTCCACGGGGATGCCGCGGCCGTTGTCGCGGATCGTCACGCTGTGGTCGGCGTGCATCTCGACCTCGATCCGCGTGGCGTGACCCGCGACCGCCTCATCCATCGCGTTGTCCAGGATCTCGGCCACCAGATGGTGCAGCGCGCGTTCGTCGGTGCCGCCGATATACATGCCCGGGCGCTTGCGGACGGGTTCCAGCCCTTCCAGCACCTCGATGGACGAGGCGTCATAGGCATCGGACGGGCCGGAAAGAAGGTCGTCGGCGGGCATGGCGCATTCCTGTGGGTCAGGCTGGGATTAGACCATCCCCGCCCGCCGGGCGCAAGCGGTGGTGGGCAGGCGCGCGGGCCGGGGCAGGGATTGTGGCGGGCTCAGGCCGGTTCGGCCAGCCGCGCCGCCCACATCGCCTGAAATCCGGGCCGCGCGTGCAGCCGGGCGATCCAGGCAGAAAGGGCCGGAAACTCGGCCATCAGCGCGGTCTCGCCCATCGCATAGCGCACGCATTCGGCCACGCAGATGTCGGCCGCGGTAAAGCGGTCACCCACCATGTGGTCGCGCTGGCTCAGCAGATGGTCCAGCCGGGCAAAGGGGCGGCGCAGCCTTTGCGCGGCAGCGGCGCGGCGGTCGGCGCCTTCGTCCCCCGCCGGGGCCTGCAGGATGTCCAGCGCGGGGGTTTCGACCGCGGTTGCCGCCACCAGCGCCCATTGTTCGAAAAGCGCATCCTCGCGCAGGTCGCGGGGGCCCAGATCGCCGCCATAGCGTTTGGAAAGGTAAAGCGTGATGCCCAGCGATTCCGTCAGCACCAGCCCGTCGTCATCCATCGCCGGGATCTGGCCCTGGGGATTGACCGCCAGAAAGGCGGGGCTGGCGGTATGGATCGGCGCATCGGCCGCGCCGGGATCGGGCAGGCGATAGGCCTGGATCACCGGCACATGGCGATAGGCCGTTCCGGTTTCGGCCAGAAGCCACAGCGGACGCGACGCGCGCGACCGGTAGCAGCCATAGATCGTCAGCATGGGGCACCTTCCACAGCGATTGCGCCGCCAGCTTGGCCGCAGCCCGCGCCCCGCGCAAGCCCGGGCTTTCCTGCGCGCGCAGGCCCGGCTATGACCGGGGGCATGAGCGGGCTTTCCGATCTGGTCTGGCGGCTTGTGCCCCGCGCGCTGCGGCGTGACGGATGCCTCAGCTATCCCAAGTCGGGGCGCACCTGGCTGCGGGTGATGCTGGACGACCTGGGCTGTCCGCTGACCTATGCCCACGGGCCGGGCCGGTTCAAGGACGCGCGCGACTGGCACGATCTGGATGCCCGCGCGCTGGCGGGCTTTCGCCGCGTGGTCTTCCTGCACCGCGACCCGCGCGACACCGCCGTCTCGGCCTGGCACCACGCCACGCGGCGGATGCGCATCTATGACGGGCCGGTGTCGGACTTCCTGCGCGACCCCCGCCACGGGGTGGAAAAGATCGCCCGCTACAACCTGATGTTCCTGCAGGCGCCCAGCCCCGTGCCTCGCCTCGCCCTGGGGTATGAGGCGCTGCGCGCCGACACGCCCGGGGAACTGGCGCGGGCCTGCGCCTTTCTCGGCCGGCCGCAGCCGCCCGACCGGCTGGCCGCCGTGGCCGAGGCGCATGGCTTTGCCCGGATGCAGGCGGCCGAACGGGCCGGCGCGATCGACCCGGCCTATGCCGGCGTGCTGGGCGCCCGCCAGCCCGGCGATGCCGACAGCCTGAAGGTCCGCCGCGGCCGCGTCGGCGGCTATGCCGAGGAGCTGTCGGCCGACGACGCGGCCTATTGCGATGCGGTGCTGGACCGGCTGGACTATGCCGGTGCGCTGGCGCGCCTGGCCCGCGGTGGTTGAGCGGCGGGGCCGCGGCGCATAGTCTCACCGGCAGCGGCCGAAGGAGGGGCGATGTGGGATGAACGGTTTGCCGGACCCGGCTACTACTACGGCACCGATCCGGCCGAATTCGTCGAACGCTGGGGCAGCCTGATCCCGGCCGGGTCGCGCGTTCTGTGCCTGGCCGATGGCGAGGGGCGCAATTCCGTCTTCCTGGCCCGGCTGGGGCACCGGGTGACGGCGATGGACGGGTCGGCCGTGGCCATCGCCAAGGCCCGCGCGCTGGATGCCCGGGCGGGCGTCACGGTCGAACGGGTGCAGGCGGATCTCTTCGCCTGGGACTGGGCGCCCGAGGCCTATGACGCCGTCGTCTCGGTCTCCCTGCAGTTCGCCCCGCCGCCGATGCGCGACCTGCTGCACCGGGGCGTGGCGCAGACGCCGGTGCCCGGGGGGCTGGCGATGTTCCACGGCTTTGCCCGGCGCCAGCCCGCCTACAACACCGGCGGGCCGCGGGCGGTCGAGAACCTCTATGACCTGCCGTTGCTGCTGGGCGATTTCGCGGGCTGGCAGGTGCCCCATGCCGCCGATGAGGACCGCCTGCTGCGCGAGGGCACGGGCCACCGCGGGCTGGCCGCGCTGGTCGACTTCATCGCCGTCAAGCCGCGGGCCGGGGCATGAGGGCGGCGATCCTGGCCCTGGCGCTGGCCGCGGCCGCGGGTTCCGTGGCCGCCCATCCGCATGTCTTCATCGACACCGGGGTCGAGGTGATCTTCGACGCCCGGGGCCGCGCGCAGGCGATCCGCATCCGCTGGACCTATGACGAGCTGTTCTCGCTGCTGGTGCTGCAGGACCGGGGGCTGGATGCCGATTATGACGGCGTGCTGACGGCCGAGGAAACCGCGGCCCTGCGCGGCTTCGACATGGCGTGGGAGCCGGGCTTTGCCGGCGACACCTATGCGCTGCAGGCCGAGGTGCCGCTGACGCTGGGCCCGCCCACCGACTGGGACGCGGGGCTGACCGACGGGCGGCTGTGGTCGACGCATCTGCGCGCGCTGGCGGTGCCGGTCGATCCCGCGGCGGGCGACCTGGTGGTGCAAAGTTATGACCCCGGTTTCTACACCGCCTATTCCATCACGGGTCAACCCGTGCTGACCGGCCGCGCCGACTGTTCGGCCCAGGTCTGGGCGCCCGATCCGGCGGCGGCCGATGCCATCCTGCAGGCCGCGCTGGCCGAATATGCGGGGGCGGCGGTCGAGGCCGACTTCCCCGCCGTGGGCCATGCCTATGCCGAGGAGGTGCGCGTCACATGCGCCGCGCCGCGCTGATTCTGGGCGCTGCCCTGGGTCTGGCGCTGGCGGTGCTGTGGGCGACGGGCGCGCTGGACGGGCTGGGGCGGCTGGCGGCCGAGGCGCAGCGGCAGGCCCAGGGCGGGCTGGCCCGCGCGATCCGCGCCCTGCGGGCGGGCGAACCGGGGGCGGTCGCGGCGCTGCTGGGCCTGTGCTTTGCCTATGGGGTGGCCCATGCCGCGGGGCCGGGCCATGGCAAGGCGCTGGTGGCGGGCTATGGCCTGGGTCGGCGGGTGCCGGTGGGGCGGCTGGCGGCGCTGGCGCTGGCGGCAAGCCTGGCCCAGGCCACTACGGCCGTGGCACTGGTGGCGGGGGGCATGGCCCTGCTGGGCTGGGGGCGCGAACGGCTGGTCGCCACGGCCGAGGACGTGCTGGACCCCCTGGCCTGGGTGGCCGTTGCGGCGCTGGGCCTGTGGCTGGCAGCGCGGGGCGCGCGGGGGCTCGCGCGGGGGGGCGCGCAGCCCCGCGGCCATGACCACGACCACGGCCACGGGCCTCGCTGCGGCTGCGGCCATGCCCATGCGCCCAGCCCCGAGCAGGCCGCCGCCGTCACCGGCTGGCGCGAGGCCGCGGTGCTGGTCGGCGGCATCGCGCTGCGTCCCTGCACGGGGGCGGTCTTCGTGCTGATCCTGACCTTTGGCATGGGGCTGGCCGTCTGGGGGGTGCTGGGGGCCTATGCCATGGCGCTGGGCACGGCCTCGGTGACCGCCGGGGTGGCGGGCCTGGCCGTCTGGTCGCGCGAAGGCGTGCTGGCCGGTCTGCCGCGGCTGGCCCCGCCGCGGGTGCTGGCCGCGCTGGAGCTGGCGGCGGGCGCCACGGTGGCGGTGACGGCGGCGCGGCTGGCAGCGGGGGCGATCTAGGCCCGCTTGCCCGCCGCCGCGCGCCGGGCTAAGCCGCGGCCATGACCCTCGCTGCCGCCACATCCCCCCTGACCCGGTCCGCCCATGCGCGCGAGCTGCTGGCGCTGGGCCTGCCGCTGGTGGGCAGCAACCTGGCGCAGATGTCGCTGCATGTCACCGACACGGTGATGATGGGCTGGTATGGCGTGACCGATCTGGCCGCCGTGGTGCTGGGCGCGTCGAGCTTCTTCATCGTCTTCATCCTGGGCGCGGGCTTTGCCCAGGCGGTAATGCCCATGGTGGCCGCGGCGGTGGGGTCGGGCGACGAAACCCAGGTGCGCCGCGCCACGCGGATGGGGCTGTGGCTGTCGATCGGCTTTGGCATCCTGGTCCTGCCGGTGTTCTGGTATTCGGGCCCGATCCTGCGCGCGCTGGGCCAGCAGCCCGAGGTCGCCGCCATCGCCCAGGGCTACATGCGCATCGCCGGGCTGGGGATGATCCCGGCGCTGGTGGTCATGGTGCTGAAGAACTATCTGGCCGCGCTGGGGCGCACGCAGGTGGTTCTGTGGGTCACGCTGGCGGGCGTGGCGGTGAATGCGGCGGTGAACTGGGCGCTGATCTTCGGCAACTGGGGCGCGCCCGAGATGGGCGCCCGCGGCGCGGCGGTGGCCACGGTCGCGGTCCAGCTGGTCAGCCTGGCCGCGCTGGCCGCCTATGCCGCCTGGCTGCCCGACCTGCGGCGGTTCCGGCTGTTCCAGCGGTTCTGGCGGCCCGATTGGCCCGCGCTGGGCCAGGTGTTCCGCCTGGGCTGGCCGATCGGCCTGACCAGCCTGGCCGAGGGCGGGCTGTTCCAGGCCAGCGCGCTGATGATGGGCTGGATCGGCACGGTGGAACTGGCCGCGCATGGCATCGCGCTGGAAGTCGCGTCGCTGGCCTTCATGGTGCATGTGGGCCTGTCGAGCGCGGCGACCATCCGCACCGGCCGCTTCCTGGGCGAGGGCGACCTGCCCGCGCTGCGCCAGGGGGCGGTAGTGGCCATCGCCCTGTCGGCGGTGGTGGGGCTGGCCATGGTGGCACTGTTCCTGGCCCTGCCCGAAACCATCGTGCGGCTGTTCATCGACGGCACCGACCCGCAGGCGCCGCAGATCGTGGCCTTTGGCGTCACGCTGCTGGCGGTGGCGGCGGCCTTCCAGATGGCCGATGCGGGGCAGGTGATGGCGCTGGGGCTGCTGCGCGGGTTGCAGGACACGCGGGTGCCGATGATCCTGGCCGCCGTCAGCTACTGGCTGATCGGCATTCCGGCCAGCTATGTGCTGGCCTTTCCGCTGGGCCTGGGCGGGGTGGGGCTGTGGCTGGGGCTGGTGGTCGGGCTGGTGCTGGCCTCGGCCTCGCTGATGACGCGGTTCTGGCTGCGGGTGGGTCAGCCCTGATCCCCGGCCGCGGGGGGCGGGGCGCTGCGGGCCAGCCGGTCGGCCTTGCGCCGCACCAGCACCGTGCGCAGGTCGTGCATCGCCAGCAGCAGCGCATCGGTCACCTGGTCCAGCGCGTCATCCTCGGCCCGCGACTGCACCCATTGCGCGGTCAGGTTCAGATGGTCCACCGTGCGCAGGATGTCGTCGATCTCGCGCCGGGCCAGCAGCGCCTGGCGGTCGGCCAGCCAACTGTGGATCGCGGCGATCTCGTCCGCCGTCAGCTTGCGGTCGCCATGCGGGCGGATGGTGCCGTTGCGCACATTGACCGCAGCGATCTCGACCAGGTCCAGCCGGCGCTGGCGGTTTTCCGCATCGACGCGGAACACTGCCGCGCCATTTTCGCGCACACGGAAATAGAACTGCGGCAACTCGCCCGACATGCGCTTATCCCCGGGATCTCGCCCGCAGGCTAGCCCGCCCCCCGGCCGTCGGCAACTGCCGGGCGGGGCGGCCTAGCGGCAGCCCTCGCAAAAGGCGCGGATGCGGGCGCAGGCCTCGGTCAGGTCGGATTCGGACGTGGCATAGCTGATGCGGAAGTTCGGGCTGACCCCGAAGGCCGAACCGAAGACGACCGCGACGCCGTTCTCCTCCAGCAGGGCGGTGGCAAAGGTCTCGTCGTCCTTCAGCAGCGTGCCGCCCGCGCTGGTCTTGCCGATCAGGCCCGAGATGTCGGGATAGACGTAGAAGGCGCCCTCGGGCACCGGGCAGGTGATGCCGGGGCAGGCGTTCAGCGCCGCCACCACCAGATCGCGCCGGCGCTGGAACACCGCACGGTTGGTGGCCAGGAAGTCCTGCGGGCCGGTCAGCGCCTCGAGCGCGGCATATTGCGCGATCGAACAGGGGTTCGAGGTCGACTGCGACTGGATCGTGCCCATCGCCTTGATCAGCGCGACGGGGCCCGCGGCATAGCCGATCCGCCAGCCGGTCATCGCATAGGATTTCGACACGCCGTTGCAGGTCAGCGTGCGGTCATACAGCGCGGGTTCCACCTGGGCCGGCGTGGTGAATTCGAAATCGTCGAAGACCAGGTGTTCATACATGTCGTCCGACATGATCCAGACATGCGGATGCCGCAGCAGCACGTCGCACAGCGCGCGCAGTTCCGCCCTTGTATAGCCCGCCCCGGTGGGGTTCGACGGGCTGTTGAAGATGAACCACTTGGTTTTCGGCGTGATCGCGGCGTCCAGCTTTTCCGGCGTCAGCTTGAAGGCGGTGTCCAGCCCGCAGTCCACCGCGACCGGCGTGCCGTCGGCCAGCAGCACCATGTCGGGATAGCTGACCCAGTAGGGCGCGGGGATGATCACCTCATCCCCCGGATTGCAGGTGGCCATCAGCGCGTTGTACAGGATCTGCTTGCCGCCGGTGCCCACGGTCACCTGCGCGGGGGTATAGGTCAGGCCGTTCTCGCGCAGGAACTTGGCGCAGATCGCGGCCTTCAACTCGGGGATGCCGTCGACGGCGGTGTATTTCGTGCGGCCCTCGTCGATGGCGCGCTTGGCCGCGTCCTTGATGTTCTGCGGCGTGTCGAAATCGGGCTCGCCCGCGCCCAGGCCGATGACGTCGCGCCCGGCGGCGACCAGTTCGCGCGCCTTGTTCGTCACCGCGATGGTGGCCGAGGGTTTCACGCGGGCAAGGGTGTCGGACAGGAAGGCCATGGTCGGCAGCTCCGCTTTCGGGGGGACGCAGGGTGGACGGATCGGGCGGCCTGTCCTAGGCTGACCCCCCTCACCGTTCAAGACCCATCGGAAGGAAAGATCATGTCCGAGAGCACCGGAACGGGCTGGTTCAGCGACAGCCAGGCCACCCTGGGCGACCGTATCGCCGGCGCGCGCGAGGCCGCGGGACTGACCCGGGACGATCTGGCCCGCCGCCTGGGGGTGCGCCGGTCGACCCTGCAGGCCTGGGAGGACGACCGCATGGACCCGCGCGCCAACCGGCTGCAGATGATGGCGGGGCTCTTGAACGTCTCGATCCGCTGGCTGCTGACGGGCGAGGGGCCGGGGGTCGAGGGTCCCGCGGGCCCCCAGCGGCTGCGCCCCGGCGCCCGGGCCGCCCTGGCCGAGGTGGCGCGGCTGCGTCAGGCCGCCCTTGTGCTGGCCCAGGACCTGGGGCATCTGGAAAAGCGTCTGCGGGCGGAACTGCGGGAAGAGACGGAATGACCGAACCCCACGAGGCACGGCTGAAACGCATGGCGATGCGCTCCTGGCGGCGCGGCACCAAGGAGATGGACCTGATCCTGGGCCCCTGGGCCGATGCCCATCTGGCGGGCATGGGGGCCGAGGATCTGGCCACCTATGACGCGCTGCTGTCGGAAAACGACCAGGACCTGCTGGCCTGGGTGCTGGGCCAGGCGACCCCGCCCGAACCGATCGCCCCGCTGATCGGGCGCATCGCCGCCCATGCCCGCGACCGTCTGGTGCCCCGCACGCCCGGGTGATCCGGCGTTTACGGGATGTTGGAGAATTCGCCCGATTCTGCGCCCCGTCGTTTGGGCGGAGGATCTGATGAACCAACAGGACCGGGTGCTGGACGGATCGAACCCGGCGCTGATGCTGGGCTATCTGGAAACGCTGGCCCTGGTGGAACGGCTGCACCGGCTGCTGCTGGACGTGATCAAGGACGAATTCGAACGGCTGGGGATGATCGAGATCAATCCCGTCCAGGCGCTGCTGCTGTTCAACGTGGGCGAGAACGAGGTGACCGCGGGTGAACTGAAGACCCGCGGCTATTACCAGGGGTCGAACGTCAGCTACAACCTGAAGAAGCTGGTCGATCTGGGCTACATGCACCACCATCGGTCCGAGATCGACCGCAGGTCGGTCCGTGTGCGGCTGACCGACAAGGGCCGACGGGTGCGCGCGCTGCTGTCGGCGCTGTTCGCCCGCCACGCCGAGGGCCTGGGCCGCCGCGGCCTGGTCGACCCTGCCGGCATCGAGGAGATCAACCAGGCCCTGCGCCGGATGGAACGCTACTGGACCGAGCAGATCCGCTACATCTATTAGGCGGCGCTTGGTGTGGGGCGGGGCAGGGGGGCCTTCTGCCCCCCTCTTCGGCCCCGGGGGGCCGAATTCACCCCCCGAGGATATTTGGCCGGGAAGCGGAAGGG
>JACXUX010000184.1 GCA_014763725.1 Rhodobacterales bacterium | reverse complement strand
CGCGGCGGCGGGTGCGGCCGCCGCGGGGGCGCCGGCCTGCTCGACCTCGGCAAAGGGCTGGTCCAGGGCGATCGTCTGCCCCTCGGCCACCAGCCGGGCGACCAGGGTGCCGTCGGCCATGGCCGGCACCTCGACCACGGTCTTGTCGGTCTCGACCTCCATCAGCACGTCGCCGCGGCGATAGGCCTGGCCCGCCGCCACCAGCCAGGCGGTCACGCGCGCCTCTTCCATCGTCTCGCCCAGACGCGGCAGGGTCAGCGTCACGCGGCCCATGACGGCGCCTTTCGCGTCACCAGCCACAGCGCAGTATCGTGGATCAGATCGGCCGAGGGGATCGAGCCGCGTTCCAGCGCGGGCGAGACGGGGATCGGAATATCCTCACCGCCCAGGCGCAGGATCGGCTCCTCAAGCCAGTCGAAGCACAGCTCGCCCAGCTTCGCCGCCAGCTCCGAGGCGACGGACCCGGTCACGACCGCCTCGGTCACCACCATCGCGCGTCCGGTGCGGCGGACGGCGTCAACCAGCGGGCCCTCGTCCAGCGGGTTCAGGCAGCGCAGGTCGATCACCTCGGCCTCGACCCCGGCGGCGGCCAGCCGTTCGGCGGCGGCCAGGCTTTCGTGCAGCATCCGGCTGTAGGTCAGGATCACCAGATCGCGCCCGGCGCGGCGGGTGGCGGGCTGGCCCCAGGGCGCATCGGGCCGCGCGGTGTCCAGCGCGCCCTTCAGCGTGTAAAGCCCCTTGTGTTCGATCACCACCACCGGGTCGGGCTGTTCCATCGCGCCGCGCAACAGGTGATAGGCATCGTTCACCGTGGCCGGCATCACCAGCCGCAGGCCGGGGGTGTGCATCACCCAGGCCTCGAGGCTCTGGCTGTGCTGGGCCGCGGCCGAGCGTCCGGTGCCGCCCTGGGTGCGCAGCACCATCGGCACCCCGATCTGGCCGCCGAACATGTAGCGGCTTTTGGCGGCCTGGTTGGCGATCTGGTCCATCGCCATGCCGGCGAAATCGACATACATCAGTTCGGCCACCGGGCGCAGGCCGGTCATCGCGGCCCCGATGGCCGCGCCGATGATGGCGGGTTCGGAAATCGGCGTGTCGATCACCCGGTCGGCGCCGAACAGGTCGATCAGGCCCTTGGTCACGCCATAGGCTCCGCCGTAAAGGCCCACCTCCTCGCCCATCAGGATGACCGAGCGGTCGGCCTCCATCCCGTCGAGCAGCGCCTGGCGGATCGCCTCGCGATAGGTGGTGTCGGTCATGCGCGCAGCTCCTCGGCCAGGATGGCGGCCAGCCGGGCGGCCTGCGGGCGCGGCGCGGGCGTGCCGGGGGCGTAGACATCCTGGAACATGGTGGACAGCGGCGGCGGCGGCGTGGCCAGTGCATGGGCCAGCGCCGCGTCCATCTCGGCGCCGGCCTCGGCATCGATCCGGTCCAGGTCGGGCGCCGCGGCCTGGCCTTCGGCCAGCAGACGGGCGCGCGCGGTGGCGACAGGGTCGCGCAGGCGGCCCTCGGCCTCTTCCTCGGGCGTGCGGTAGGGCGACTTGTCCATCCGCGCATGGCCGAAGAAGCGGTAGGCGTCGATTTCCAGAAAGCCCGGGCGACCCTCGCGCGCGCCGGCCACCAGGTCGCGGGCGGCGTCATGCACCGCCTCGACCTGGGCGCCATCGGCCCGCGCGGCGGCCAGGCCAAAGGCCGCGGCCCGGGCGGGGAAGTCGCGCGCCCCCGCCGACCGGTCGACCCGCGTGCCCATGCCATACTGGTTGTTGATGCAGCAGAAGATCACCGGCAGCCGCCACAGCGCCGCCATGTTCATCGATTCATACAGGATGCCCTGGCTCATCGCGCCATCGCCGAAGAAGGCGACCGAGATCTGCCCCGTGCCGCGGTTGCGATAGGTCAGCCCCGCGCCCACCACATGCGGAATGCCCCCGCCCACGATGGCATTGGCGCCCAGATGGCCCAGAGCGCGGTCGGCGATATGCATCGACCCGCCCTTGCCGCGGCAATAGCCGTCCTCCTTGCCGGCGATTTCCGCCATCATCCGGTTGGGATCGCCCCCCCGGCCCAGGAACACGCCGTGGCCGCGGTGATGGGTGGTAAAGCTGTCGCCGTCGCGCATGGCGTCGGTCAGGCCGACGACGGCCTCTTCGCCGATTGACAGGTGCAGCATGGACCCCGCGCTGCCGCCTTTCAGGAACAGTTCGCCCACCCGTTCCTCGAACGACCGGATGCGCCGCATCATGCGATAGCGCGCCAGGGCGCCGGCATTGGCCAGGGGGGCGGCGGTCATTCGGGGGCCCTCAGCGGTTTCAGGGCGGCATAGGCCGCGCGGTAACGGGCATAGATCGGGCCATAGGCGGCATGCGCCTGCGGGTCGGGCTCGATCCGGCGGGCGGTGCGGACCATGGCGGCGCAGGCGGCGTCGATGCTGGGGAAATGCCCCGCCCCCACCGCCGCCAGGATGGCCGAGCCGAGGGCAGGTGCCTCGGGCTCTTCGGTCAGTTCCAGCGGCAGGCCCAGCGTGTCGGCATGCACCTGCAGCCAGAAGGGCGACCGCGTCGCGCCCCCGGCCACCACGATGCGACGCGCGGCAAAGGCGGACCCGAAGGCCTCGACAATCGCGCGGGTGCCGAAGCAGACGGATTCGACCAGCGCACGATAGACATGGGCGGGCGTGTGCTTCAGCGTCAGCCCCGTGATCGCGCCGCGGGCCAGCGCATCGGTATGCGGCGTGCGGTTGCCCTGGAAATGGTCGACCGCCAGCAGCCCCTCGGCCCCCGGGGGCAGCGCCGCGGCCTGGGCGTTCAGCGTGTCAAAGTCCAGATGTTCGGCGAAGTTGCGCTTGAACCAGGCGATGACCGACCCGGTCGAGGTCTGGCCGCCCTCGATGATCGGCAGGCCGGGATAGACGCAATCCATGTAGGTGCCCCAGATGCCCGGCGCGTGGACCGACCGTTCCGCCACCCCCAGCTGCAGATGCGACGACCCGGTGATCAGCGCCAGATCGCCCGGCCGCGTGACGCCCAGCCCGATCATCCCGATGAAGGCATCGGCCCCGCCCTGGACCACGGGCAGCCCGGCCGGCAGACCCAGGTGGCGCGCGGCCTCGTCCGTCAGGGGGCCGATGACCTGACCCGGGGCCGCGATGTCGGCCGGCCAGCGGTCGCGCAGATCGGCCAGGTCCAGCCGGTCCAGCAGCGACAGCGGCCAGCCGCCGTGTTCGGTCTGGTAATGCCAGCGCATCGTGACATTGTTCAGAGACGCGACCCACCGCCCCGTCAGGCGCAGCGTCAGGTAGTCCTGGTATTCCCCGACCATCGCCGCGCGGGCCCAGATGTCCGGCTGGTGGCGCTTGATCCACAGCGCCTTGGGGATCATCCATTCCGGGCTGACCGGCCCCGCCCCGCCGCCGTTCACCCGCAGCGCGGGATCGCCCGAGGCCGCGACATCCGCCGCCTCGCGGTGCGCGCGCACGTCCATCCACAGCAGGCAGGGCCGCAGCGGCCGGCCCTGGGCGTCCAGCGCGACCACGGTGCAGGATGTGGTGTCGCAGGCCAGGCCCCGGATCTGGTCGGGGGCCACGCCCGCGGTGGCCATCGCCTCGCGCACCGCGACACCGGCCGCGTGCCACCAGTCGTCGGCGTTCTGTTCGGCCTGTCCGGGCTGGGGAAAGGCCGTGGCATAGGCCCCCCGTCCCACCCCGCGCGACCGGCCCGACAGGTCGAAGACATGTGCGCGCAGCGACTCGGTCCCGCCGTCGATCCCGATCACATAGGTCATCGCCTGCACCCCGGTTTCTGCGGCTGCAATGCTGCATCTGCAACAATGTGCAGTCTGCGCACAATTGTTGATATGCATTGACGAAGCCCTGCGTCAAGTGGCTAGATGCCTCGGAAACAGGAGGATGGATGACCGCACCCGGCAAGGAGACCGACGACATGATCCAGGCCACCTGGCTCTATCACATCGGCCAGATGAGCCAGGAAGAGGTCAGCCGACGCATGGGCCTGTCGCGGTTCAAGGTGCTGCGGCTGCTGCAGGATGCCCGCGACCTGGGGCTGGTGCGGATCAGCATCGAACATGCCACGACCGGGGCGCTGGCGCTGGCCGACCGGCTGGCCGCGCGCCATGGCCTGACCGAGGTGCAGGTCGCCCCCGACACCGGCGGCGACCCGGCCGCGGGGCGGCGCGCGGTGGGCCAGCTGGCGGCGGGCTGGCTGGCGCGCATCGGGCGCGAGGGGCGGGTGACCGTGGGCGTGGGCTGGGGCCGCACGGTGGCCGCCATGGCCGATGCGCTGACCGGGCTGCGCAATCCCGACCTGTGCTTTGTCTCGCTGATGGGGTCGATGACGCATACCTCGGCCACCTCGCCCTTTGACGTCTGCGTGCGGCTGGCCGCGCTGACGGGGGCGCGCGCGGTGTTCCTGCCTGCGCCCTTTCTGGCCGACAGCCCCGCCGACGCCGCGCTGATCCGCAACCAGCGCATGGTGCGCGAGGCGTTGCAGACCGCGCGGGCGGCCGATCACATGGTGATTTCGGTGGGCGAATGTTCGGCCGATGCGCTGCTGCAGGCCAGCGGCATCCTGACGGCGGACGAAGCCGCCGCCCTGACCGCCGCGGGCGCCGTGGCCGACACGACGGGCAAGTTCTTTGCGGCCGGCGGCAGCCTGGCCGCGACCGACCTGAACCTGCGCGCGCCGTCCATCGACCTGCAGGACCTGCACCGGTCGGATGTGGTGGTGCTGTCGTCGGGTGCGGGCAAGGCGGCGGCGCTGCGCGCGGTGCTGGCCGCGGGGTTCGTGAACCGGCTGATCGTGGATGAGCCCCTGGCCCGGGCCCTGCTGGAGGAGGAAGCGGCATGAAGGGGTTCGGCGTTCATACCTCGATGTGGACCATGGCCTGGGACCCGCCCGGGGCGGAACGCGCCGTCGCGGCCTGCAAGGCGCTGGGCTTCGACTTCATCGAAATCGCGCTGCTGTCGCCCGACCGGGTCGACACCGCCCATTCCCGCCGGCTGCTGGACCGCGCGGCCATGCCCGCAGTCTGTTCGCTGGGCCTGCCCCAGGGGTGCCGCGCATCCACCGCGCCCGAGGCCGCGATCGCCTTCCTGCGCCATGCGCTGGACCAGTGCGCCGCCATCGGGGCGCAGGCGCTGACCGGGGTGACCTATGGCGGAATCGGCGAACGCACCGGCCAGCCCCCGACCGAGGCCGAGCGCGACAATGTCGCCCGCGTGCTGGCCGCCGCCGCCGCCCATGCCCGCAGCCTGGGGATCGCCTTCGGGATCGAGCCGGTGAACCGCTATGAAAACCACATCCTGAACACCGGCCGGCAGGCCGTGCAGATGATCGAGAAGGTGGGCGCCGACAACATCTTTGTCCACCTCGACACCTATCACATGAACATCGAGGAACGCGGCATGGCGCTGGGGATCCTGGAGGCCGGGCCGCACCTGCGCTACATCCACCTGTCCGAAAGCGACCGCGGCACCCCGGGCGAGGGCAATGTCCGCTGGGACGAGGTGTTCGGCGCGCTGCGGGCGGTGGGCTTTGCCGGCGGGCTGGCGATGGAAAGCTTCATCGACATGCCGCCCGAGATTTCCTTCGGCCTGTCGGTCTGGCGCCCGGTGGCCGAAAGCCGCGATGTCGTGCTGGACCGCGGCCTGCCCTTCCTGCGCAACAAGGCGCGGCAATACGGGCTGTGACCCGCCGCCCAAGGGACGGGGGGTGGTGGCGGCTACCAGGCCAGCAGGCGCCGCCCCAGCCAGGCCCCCGCCAGCGTGGGCACCAGGATGCCCAGCCCATACCAGAGCACGAAGAACAGGGGCGAATCCTCGGTGCAGTGCAGGGCATAGCCCGCCGCCACCCCCGCCC
>JACXUX010000183.1 GCA_014763725.1 Rhodobacterales bacterium | reverse complement strand
CACGCCGACGCGTCACCGTGCTCTGGACCATGATCCAGCGCCGACAGACCTACGATCCTCTCATCAAAGCTGCTTGACTTCCGCATTACGCAGCCCCCCGGAACACAGGATAGCCCGCCGCCTGCAGCAGCGCCGCAGTTTCCGCCAGCGGCAGGCCCACGATGCCGGTGAAGCTGCCGGAAATCCACGGGATGAAGGCGCCGGCCAGGCCCTGGATCGCATAGCCGCCGGCCTTGCCCTGCCATTCGCCGCTGGCCAGATAGGCGTTCAGCTCGCCATCCGACAGGCGTTTCATGCGCACCGCGCTGACGCTGTCGCGCTGCCAGATCCGGTCGCCCCGGCGCAGCGCCACGGCGGTGATGACCTGATGCCGCCGCGCGCCCAGCGCGACCAGGAAGGCCGCCGCTTCGGCCGCATCGGCGGGCTTGCCCAGGATGCGCCGGCCCAGCGCCACGGTCGTATCGGCGCACAGCACCAGATCGTCAGGACCGGCCGCGACGGCCCGGGCCTTTTCCATCGCCAGACGCACGCAATAGGGCCGCGGCAGTTCCCCGCGGCGCGGGGTTTCGTCGATCTCGGGCGGCGTGACCGCATCGGGCACGACACCCAGCTGCGCCAGCAGCTCGCGGCGCCGCGGGCTGGCCGAACCGAGGATCAGCCTCACTTGAAACGATAGTTTATGCGGCCCTTGGTCAGGTCGTAGGGCGTCATCTCGACCTGCACCTTGTCCCCCGCCAGAACGCGGATGCGGTTCTTGCGCATCTTGCCTGCCATCGTCGCGATCAGTTCATGGCCGTTATCCAGCTCGACCCTGAATGTCGCATTCGGCAGGAGTTCCTTGACGACACCGGGAAATTCGAGCGTGTCTTCCTTGGCCATGGTCACTCCGCAATAGGATTGGGGCCGCGCCGGGCGCAGCCACGGCGGGCATATGCGCCCGCCGGGCAGGATTTTCAAGCGGAAAGTCGGGCCGTCTGTTCCGGCCAGTGGACGTGGTTCAGCACCGCGCCCCGGGCGCGGACCCGGGCGATGGCGTCAGCCGACACCTCGGCCACGGCCCAGCCCGGCGCGTCCGGCGGGGTTTCGGCCAGGATGCCGGTGTCGGGAAAGCCCAGGTCCGGCGGGCCATAGATCGCGGCGCGGCCGCGGTTTTCGTCGACCGCGGGGCACCAGTCGCACAGGCCCACGGTGGGGGCATGGGCGACCACGCACTGGCCTTCCAGCGCGCGGGCCATGGCGCCCACCCGCACCCGGGTGAAGCCCGCCAGCGTATCGGTGCAGGACGGCACCAGCAGCACCTGGGCCCCCGCCTCGACCAGGGCGCGGCCCAGCAGGGGGAATTCGGCGTCATAGCAGATCAGCACGCCCAGCCGGCCCAGCGGCGTGTCGAACACCCGCAGCGGCCCGCCGGGGACGACGTTCCAGACCTCGCGTTCGAACCGGGTCATGATCTGCTTGTCCTGATGGCCCAGGATGCCCGCGGGGCCGAACAGCGTGGCACGGTTGACCGGCCGGCCGCCCGGGGCCGCGTCGGGGTCGAACACGGGACCCGAGGGGCCCAGCACATGCACCCCGTGCCGCGCGGCCAGATCGGCCAGGATCGCGTCCTGCACGGGGCGGTGGCGGGCCGCGGCCTGCAGCGCGGCCTCCAGATCGGCGGCGGCCTCGGCCCCCGACAGGCTGGCCAGTTCCATCCCGCCATATTCGGGAAAGACCAGCAGATCCGCCCCCCGGTCCACCGCCAGGCCGACCCAGTCGGCCAGATGCGCAGCCAGCGCGGCGGTGTCGTCGAACCAGGTGAGGGGATAGGCGGCAGCGGCCAGGCGCATGGGGTGGGTCCTTTCCGGGCCGGTGCTAGAGCCGGCGCAGCCAGATCTGCAGCGGCTTGACGGTTTCCTGCGGCTGGCCCAGGTCTTTCCACGCGAACTGCGCCACGGCGCCCGGCAGCGGGGCATAGCCGCGCCCGCGCCAGAACGGTTCCAGCGACCGGGCATCGGCCGGGCGGGCCGGGTGGTCGGGCGGCCGGATCACCGCGCAGAAGGCGACCCAGTCGCGCCCCTCGGCGCGGGCATGATCCTCGCGCAGGTCGAAGAAGCGGTGGCCCAGCCCGCGGCCGCGCCAGTCGGGCAGCAGCACGGATTCGGCGCAATAGAACACGCGGTCGGGCGCCAGCCCCGCCTGCGCCAGCGGCGCGGCGAAGTCGGCGGCGTGATCCTCCATCCGCGTGCCGGTGGCCGCGCCCACCAGCCGCGTCCCGTCAAAGGCGCCCACCAGCACCGCCCCGGGCGCCCGGCAGGCGGCCAGGTAGCGGCGTTCGTAGTCCAGATCGCCGTCGTAGAGATAGGGCCATTCGCGGAACACCGTCAGCCGCAGCCGCGCCACATCGTCCAGCGCGGCGTCCAGCGCCTGTCCCGTCAGCCTGCGCACCGTCACCATGCGGTCACCCGGGGGCCGAGACCTGCGCCACCCAGTCGGCCAGGTTGTAGAAGGTGCTGACGCGGGCGATCCGGCCGTCGCGCAGGGTGAAGAAGGCGCCCGCGGGCAGCCTGTAGCGCTGGCCATGCGCGGCGGGCAGGCCGGGGTCGGTCTGCAGATATTCGCCCTGCACGGTGAATTCGGCCGCGGCCCGGGTGCCCGTGGGGTCGACGAAGATCACCATGTCCTCCAGCCGCTCGCGGTAGCTGACGCCCATATGGGCGCAGAACTCGGCGAACAGCGCCCGGCCATGGCGCACCGCGCCCTGGTTCACGCGGTGTTCCACGTCCTCGGTCACGCAGGCCAGCATGCCCGCGGCATCCCCCGCGTTGAAGGCGGCATAGTAGCGTTTGATCGTTTCGCGGGTCATGGGCGATCCTTCGCGGTTGTATGGTCGGGGGGCGCGGGTTCCGTGGGTGGGCCGAAACGGGCCAGCATCCGGTCGCGGATCTGGTCGCGGGCCTGGCGATAGGCGGCCAGCCGCGCCTCGCGCGTTTCGCCCAGGCCCGTGGGGTCCAGGATGGGCCAGTATTCCACATCCAGGTGGTGATAGCGCGTCAGCTCCAGCGCCAGGCGCTGGCTGGCGGGCGACAGGGCCACGATCAGGTCGAACTGGCCCAGATCGTCGCCCCACTGCTCCATCTCCTCGAAGCTGCGGCTGCGGTGGCGGCTCAGCTCGATGCCCAGCTCGCGGCAGGCAGCCACGGCAAAGCCGTCGATCTCCATGTCGTTCTTGACGCCGGCGGACTGGACATAGGCGCGCTGGCCATACATCCGTTTCATCAGCCCCTCGGCCATGGGTGACCGCACCGCATTGTGGTCGCAGCAGAACAGGACCGACTGGGGAAAGCCGCCCAAGTTCACCCCCAGTGCAGGACGCAGATCAGCGTGAACAGCCGCCGGGCGGTGGCGGTGTCGACCTCGGCCTTGCCGTCCAGCCGGTCCTGCAGCACGCGGGCGCCTTCGTTGTGGATGCCGCGGCGGGCCATGTCGATCGCCTCGATCTGGCTGGGGGGCAGCCGCTTGACCGCGTCGAAATAGCTTTCGCAGATCTGGAAATAGTCCTTCACCACCTGGCGGAAGGGGCCCAGGCTCAGGTGGAATTCGCCCACCTTCTCGCCTTCTTCGGTCGACAGGTCGAAGACCAGCCGCCCCTCGCGGATCGCCAGATGCAGCCGGTAGGGGCCGGGCGGGGCCGCGCGCCCGTCGCGCGCGGGCAGGGCAAAGTGGTTGTCCTCGAGCAGGTCGAAGATCGCCACGCGCCGTTCCTGTTCGATCGCGGGCGTGGGCGGCACAAGCCCGCGCTGGTCGATGTCGATATGGCAGATGCGGTTCATCAACTGGCCTCGCCGTTCCGTGGGGATGGTTAGCGCAGGATGCGCCGGCGGACAATGCGCCCGCCGGGGGCGGGGTGGTCCGGCGCGGAAAATCCCGTTAGGGTCGCCGCGGGTGCTGTCTTGGGGGGTGCGGATGCCGATACGCCTGCTGGTCTTGGCTGCGGGTCTTGTCGCAGGGCCGACAGCGGCGCAGATCGACGTGACCCGGCGGGGGACGATCTTTCCCGGCCCCTATGAGGCCGAGGTCGTCCGCGTCGTGGATGGCGACACGCTGGAGGTGAATGTGGCGCTGTGGCCCGGGCTGCGGGCGGAATATGCCGTGCGCGTGCGGGGCATCGACGCGCCCGAACTGCACCGCCCGGCCTGCCGCGAAGAGGCCGAGCTGGCGCTGCAGGCGCACGATCAGGCCGAACGCCTCTACCCTCCGTGCACGGCCGTTCAGCTGCGCGAGGTCAGCTACGATGCCTTCGCCGGGCGCGTGGTGGCCGAGGTGCGGCGCTGGCGGACGGACAGGTGGCTGTCCTTTGCCCGCGGGATGACCGAACGCGACCTGGCCGCCCCGTGGGAGCCGCACCAGTCCGCCTTTACCTGGTGCCCGCCGCCCGCGGCCGGCGGGGCCGACTGATCAGCCGTTCAGCCGGTCCAGCCGCGCCCGCACCGACAGCCCGTGCGCCGACAGCGATTCCGAAATCGCCAGCCGTTCGGCCGCGGGCCCGATGGCGGCCAGCGCGCCCGGCGTCATCCGCGCCAGCGTCGTGCGTTTCAGGAAGTCCAGCACCGACAGGCCCGAGGAGAAGCGCGCCGACCGCGCGGTGGGCAGCACATGGTTCGGGCCGCCCACATAGTCGCCGATCGCCTCGGGCGTCCAGGCGCCCAGGAAGATCGCGCCGGCATGGGTGATCTTCTGCGCCAGCGCCTCGGGGTCGGCCACGCAGAGTTCCAGATGTTCGGGGGCGATGCGGTTGGACAGCTCGGCCGCCTCGTCCAGGTCGCGGGTGACGATGATGGCGCCATAGTCGCGCCAGCTGGCCCCCGCGATGGCCGCGCGCGGCAGGGTTTCCAGCCGCGCCTGAACCGCCGCCGCCACCGCCTGCGCCAGCCCCGCATCGGGGGTGATCAGGATCGACTGCGCGCTTTCGTCATGTTCGGCCTGGCTGAGCAGGTCGAGCGCGATCCAGTCGGGATCGGTGTCGCCATCGGCGATCACCAGGATTTCCGACGGCCCCGCGATCATGTCGATGCCCACGCGGCCGAAGACGCGGCGCTTGGCCGCGGCGACATAGGCGTTGCCGGGGCCGGTGATCTTGTCCACCGGGGCGATGGTTTCGGTGCCCCAGGCCAGCGCCGCGATCGCCTGCGCCCCACCGATGCGATAGACGGCGTCCACCCCGGCCAGTTCCGCCGCCAGCAGCACCAGCGGATTGACCTGGCCGTCCGGCGCGGGGCAGACCACGACCAGCCGGTCCACGCCCGCCACGCGCGCGGGGATCGCGTTCATCAGGACCGAGGACGGATAGGACGCCAGCCCCCCGGGCACATAGAGCCCCGCCGCCGAGACCGGCGTCCAGCGCCAGCCGAGTCTGGCGCCCGTGGCATCGGTCCAGTGTTCGTCCTGTGGCAGCTGGCGCGCGTGATAGGCGCGGATGCGGTCGGCCGCCAGTTCCAGTGCCGCGCGATCCTCGGGGGCCACGCGGGCGATCTGGGCCGCGATCTCGTCCCGGGTGAAGGCCATCGTGTCGGGTGTCAGCCGCAGCCGGTCGAAGCGTTCCGTCAGCTCGATCACCGCGGCGTCGCCGCGGGCGCGGACATCGGCGATGATCTGCGCCACGGTGGCGTCGACATCGGGGGCATCTTCGCGCTTCATCCCCAGAAGGGCCGTGAAGCCGGCCTGAAAGCCCGGGTCGGTGGTGGAAAGGAAGACCGGCATGACGCCCCCCATGCTATGCTGGCGCCCGCTTACCCCGGGTGGCGCCCGGCCTCAAGCGGGGAAGGGGGGCGCTGCCCCCCGCGCCGCGGGACGCGGCGCCCCCCCGGGGTATTTGGGTCAAGAGGAAGGGGCGGGTC
>JACXUX010000182.1 GCA_014763725.1 Rhodobacterales bacterium | reverse complement strand
ACCGCGACAACCGCGACATCCGCGACAATCGGGGTCGCCCGCGCCGGCCCGGCAACGAAGGGCCGCAGATCCCCGAGATCGACGAGATCGTCAAGAAGGGCCAGGAACAGCTGCGCGTGCTGATGGGCGGCCGCGGCCGGCCGGGCGGCCCCGGGGGCCCCGGCGGCGGCGGCGGGCGGGGCGGCAACCCGATGGGGCCGCTGTTCACCCGCCAGGGTCTGGCGCTGGGCGCGCTGGCCGCGGTGGGCCTGTGGGCCTATGCCAGCTTCTACACCGTGCAGCCGCAGGAACGGTCGGTCGAACTGTTCCTGGGCGAATTCGCGGGCGTGGGCAATCCGGGCCTGAACTTTGCCCCCTGGCCGCTGGTGATGGCGGAAATCGTCCAGGTCACGGGCGAACGCACGACCGATGTGGGCACCGGCCGCGCCGGCGCGCTGGACAGCGGGCTGATGCTGACGCGCGACCAGAACATCGTCGACATCGAATTCCAGGTGGTGTGGAACGTGGCCGACCCCTCGGCCTTCCTGTTCAACCTGGCCGATCCGGCCGACACGATCCGCGCCGTCAGCGAAAGCGCCATGCGCGACATCATCGCGCGCACCGAACTGGCGCCGATCCTGAACCGCGACCGCGGCGTGATCGCCACCGACCTGCGCGCCGCCGTCCAGGGCACGCTGGACAGCTACAACGCCGGGATCAACGTGATCCGGGTGAACCTGGGCCGCGCCGACCCCCCGCGCGAGGTGATCGACAGCTTCCGCGAGGTGCAGGCCGCCCAGCAGGAACGCGCCCGGCTGGAGAATGAGGCCGACGCCTATGCCAACCGCGTGACCGCCGGCGCCCGCGGCGAGGCCGCTCGCCTGCTGGAAGAGGCCGAGGCCTATCGCGCCCAGGTCGTCAACAACGCCCAGGGCGAGGCCAGCCGCTTCCTGTCGGTCTACAACGAATACGTCAAGGCGCCCGAGGTCACCCGCCGCCGGATGTATCTGGAAACGATGGAACGCGTGCTGGGCGACATGAACAAGGTCATCCTGGACGGCGTGTCCACCACGGGCGAGGGCGGCGGCACCGGTGTCGTGCCCTTCCTGCCGCTGAACGAACTGGGCCGCATGTCGGCGCCCGCGGGCGCCGCCACCACCGCCACGGGGGGCAACTGATGAAATCCGCAACCATCCTTCTGCCCGGCCTGTTCGTCGTGGGCGCGCTGGCGCTGTCCTCGGTCTTCATCGTGGACGAACGCGAAAAGGCGCTGGTGCTGCAGTTCGGCCAGGTCCGCGCCGTCAAGGAGGACCCGGGCCTGGGCTTCAAGATCCCGCTGATCCAGGAGGTCGTGCGCTATGACGACCGCATCCTGGGCCTGCCCACCCAGCCGGCCGAGATCACGCCGCTGGACGACCGCCGCCTGGTGGTCGACGCCTTTGCCCGCTGGCGCATCGCCGATGTGGTGGAATTCCGGGAATCGGTGGGGGTCGAGGGCATCCGCGCCGCGCAGTCGCGGCTGGAATCGATCCTGAACAACGCGATCCGCGAGGTTCTGGGCTCGGTCCCCTCCAGCGCCGTGCTGTCCGAGGATCGCACCGCGCTGATGAACCGCATCCGCGACGCCAGCCGCACCCAGGCCCAGGCGCTGGGCATCGAGGTGATCGACGTGCGCCTGACCCGCACCGACCTGCCCGAACAGAACCTGGCCGCCACCTATGCCCGGATGCGCGCCGAGCGCGAGCGCGAGGCCGCCGACGAGATCGCCCGCGGGAACGAGGCGGCGCAGCGCGTCCGCGCCTCGGCCGACCGGACCGTGGTCGAGGTCACCTCCGAGGCCCGGCGCGAGGCCGAGGTCGTCCGAGGCGAGGCCGACGCCGAACGCAACGCGATCTATGCCGAGGCCTTTGGCCAGGACCCCGAGTTCTTTGCCTTCACCCGGTCGCTGACCAGCTACGAACGCGCGCTTCGGGGCCAGAACAGTTCGATCGTGATGCAGCCCGACAGCCAGTTCTTCGAATATCTGCGGGGCGATACGGCGGGCATTCCGCCCGTGCGCTGATCCGGGCGGTCCTGGGGCCGGGCATCGTCCTGGCGGATCGGCCCGGCGGTTCGGGGGGGCTGGCGCCTGCGCCGACATCCTTGCGCATCCTGCTGGCGCGGGCCTGCCCGCCCCGCGGCCGGGCCTGGTCGCGCGCCGGGGCTGATCCAGCTTGCCCCCCGGCCTGGGGACTGACACAATTCTCACACCCAATTGAGGCCGCGCGACAGGGTTTGCATTGCGGTTTTTCGATCCTAACTGTTTCCCTGATGCAACAGGCGCGGCGCAGGTCGCCGTGCCGCCGCAAGTCTGAAAAGGAGTTCCGCAGTGCTTGCCCAAACCGTCCTGACCGGGTCCGCGGCGCGCGGTGGGCTGCGTCTGGCGGGCGCGCTGATGCTGGGCCTTGCCCTGGCTGGCGTGGCCCTGCCGCCCGCACCCGCCCTTGCCCGGGGTGTTCCCGAAAGCTTTGCCGATCTGGCCGCACAGGTCAGCAATGCGGTGGTGAACATCACCACCTCGACCACCGTCGCCGCCAGCGCGCAGGGCGGCCCCGACATCCCGCCCGGCAGCCCGTTCGAGGATTTCTTCCGCGACTTCATGGACCGTCAGGGCCGCGGCGACCAGGCCCCCCGCCGGTCCGAGGCGCTGGGATCGGGTTTTGTCATCTCGGAAGACGGCTATCTGGTCACCAACAACCACGTCATCGAGAACGCCGACGAGATCGAGATCGAGTTCTTTTCGGGTAACCGGCTGAAGGCCAAGGTCGTGGGCACCGACCCCAAGACCGACATCGCCCTGCTGAAGGTGGAAAGCGACCAGCCGCTGGCCTTCGTGGCCTTTGGCAACAGCGACCTGATGCGCGTGGGCGACTGGGTCATGGCCATGGGCAACCCGCTGGGCCAGGGCTTCTCGGTTTCCGCGGGCATCGTGTCGGCCCGCAACCGCGAACTGTCGGGCACCTATGACGACTACATCCAGACCGACGCCGCGATCAACCGCGGCAACTCGGGCGGGCCCCTGTTCAACATGGACGGCCAGGTGATCGGCGTGAACACCGCCATCCTGTCGCCCAACGGCGGGTCGATCGGGATCGGCTTCTCGATGGCGTCGAACGTGGTGACCAAGGTGGTCGACCAGCTGAAGCAGTTCGGCGAAACCCGCCGCGGCTGGCTGGGCGTGCGCATCCAGGACGTGACGCCCGACGTGGCCGAGGCCCTGGGCCTGGACCAGGCCGCGGGCGCGCTGGTCACCGATGTGCCGGACGGCCCGGCCAAGGACGCGGGCGTGCTGGCGGGCGACGTGATCCTGTCCTTTGACGGGGCCGAGGTGGCGGATACCCGCGAACTGGTGCGCCGCGTGGGCGATGCCGAGGTCGGCAAGGCCACCCGCCTGGTAGTGCTGCGCGACGGCCAGACGCAGACCCTGTCGATCACCCTGGGCCGCCGCGAAGAGGCCGAGGGTGAGGCGATCCCCGCCGTCGCCCAGCCCGAGGAGCCGGCCGAACGCGACCTGCTGGGCATGACCGTCACCCCCCTGACGGCCAAGGCCGCCGAAGCCCTGCAGATCCCCGCCGAGACCGAGGGTCTGGTGGTGATGGCCGTCGATCCCGCGTCCGAGGCCTATGAAAAGGGCCTGCGCGAGGGCGACGTGATCACCGAGGCCGGCCAGCAGCAGGTCACCTCGGTCACCGATCTCGAGGCGCGCATCAGCGAGGCCCGCGAAGCCGGGCGCAAGTCGCTGCTGCTGCTGGTGCGCCGGGGCGGCGATCCGCGCTTTGTGGCGCTGGGCGTGGCGCAGGACTGACCTCGCCCGCAGCGCCGGTCAAGCAGGGGGGCGCGTCCGGCAGGGCGCCCCCCCGGCGTTACAGCTGGTCCAGCCCCGTCGCCACCAGCCCCAGTTCGCGCGCGGCCGCCAGCGACAGCTGGTCGCTGTCCAGCCCCCGCGGTTCCTGGAACCGCCGGATCGCGTCGCGCGTGGCCGCATCCAGCACCCCCGTGACCGGCAGGGCGTAAAGCCCCCGCGCCTTCAGCGCCCGTTGCAGCGAGGCGACCAGCGCCACCGTCATCTCGGCCGGGCAGGGGCTGCGGAACCAGACCTCGGCCCGGTCCTGGACGATCTGCTGCTGGGTCACGCTTTCAAAGGTGGCGGGCCGCGGCTGTCCGTCCGGCCCGGGGGCTGCGGGGGCCACCATCACCTGATCGGTCACCGTCTCGATCACCGCGGGGATGATGTCGCGCGCCCAGCAGGCACCCTCGGGGCCCTGGGGTGCGACGCGCATCAGCTCGCCCCGCAGGTCGCCCTGGGCGACCGGGGCCACCGGCACGCCCGCGCCGCAACCTGCCAGCAGCACGGAGGCCAGCAGGGCGGGAATCGGGCCGGCCATCCGGTCGCGGCGGGGCAGGGGGCGCATAGTTCTCACGCGCGGCACGATAGCGGCCTTGTCGGCGGCGCGGAAGTCCGGCCGCGGGATCTGCCTGCAAGACGTGCAAATGCGTCGCACCGGGGGCCCGTGCGGCGGGCGGCACTGGAAATGCGCGCCCCGGTCGCATAACACTCAACGGGAACAAGTATTGCAGGGACCATCATGGCGAAGATCACCTACATCACCCATGCCGGGAAGGAATATGTCGTCGACGTGGCGCCGGGCCTGACCGTGATGGAAGGCGCGCGCGACAACGGCGTGCCCGGGATCGAGGCCGATTGCGGCGGCGCCTGCGCCTGTTCGACCTGTCACGTCTACGTCGCGCCCGACTGGGTCGAGAAGCTGCCCAGGAAGGACGCGATGGAGGAGGACATGCTCGACTTCGCATGGAAGCCCGATCCCGTCCGGTCGCGCCTGACCTGCCAGATCAAGGTGACGCCGGCGCTGGACGGGCTGGTCGTCCAGTTGCCGGAACGCCAGATCTGATGTGGCCCCGCGCCAGCCTGGCCGCGGTGCGCTGGCGCTGGCGGCCCCGGCGGCCGCCGATGTCGTGCAGGCGGACCTGGCCGCCCCCATCGACCGCTACGACCACGCCGTGCTGGGCGACGCGCTGGAATGGGGCGCGCTGCGGATGACGCTGGCCGATGGGCGGCGGCTGGTCGTCACGCTGCCCGAAACCCATGTGTTCGAGGATGTGGCCGCGCGCCTGGTCGACACCGACGGCGACGGGGCGCGCGAGGTTCTGGTGGTCGAGACCGACCTGGACCGCGGCGCGGCGCTGACGGTCTATGGCGCGGGCGGGCGGCTGGCCGCCACCCCGCCGATCGGCGCGCGCCACCGCTGGCTGGCCCCCGTGGGCGTGGCCGACATGGACGGCGACGGCGCGCCCGAGATCCTGTGGGTCGACCGCCCGCATCTGGCGCGCGAGCTGGTCGTGGGCCAGAGGCAGGGCGACCGCATCGTGGAAATCGCCCGGCTGCCCGGCCTGACCAACCACCGCATCGGCGACGACCGCATCCGCGGCGGCCTGCGCGACTGCGGCACGGGGGTCGAGGCGGTGCTGGCCGCCCCCGGCTGGGAGGCGGCCCTGGCCATGCGGCTGGACGGCGCGCGGCTGCTGGCCCGGCCGCTGGGGACCATCGCGGGGCCTGCGGGCCTGGACGCCGAGCTGGCCTGCGCGCCCTAGGGGGATCAGTTCGTGCGGCGCGGCGGGACGAAGGGCAACGGCGCGACCGGCACGCCTTCGTCGATCAGGGCGCGGGCCTCGTCGGGGCGCGCCTCGCCCCAGATCGGGCGCGCGGGGGTTTCGCCCGTGTGCATCGCCCGCGCCTCGGCCGCGAAGTTCAGCCCGACGTAGTCGGAGGTTTCCTCGATCTGCCGGCGCAGGGCGGCCAGCGCGGCCTCGACCTCGGTCTGCGGGGCGGAGAGGGGGCGGTCGGGCGC
>JACXUX010000181.1 GCA_014763725.1 Rhodobacterales bacterium | reverse complement strand
GTGGGGATCATGGCCTCGCCCGCGGTGCGGCGGGTGGGGCTGTTCGACCGGGCGCTGGCCGACCGGGGCGTGACCGCGATCCACCCCGACCGGGACGACGACACGCTGGCGATCCTTCGCCGCATCAAGGCGGGCGACAGCGGCCCCGGCCCGCGCGCCGCGCTGGCGGCGGTGTCGGCGGCGCTGCAGGCGCGGGGGGCGGCGGTGCAGATGGTGGCCTGCACGGAATTTTCGCTGATCGCGGGGGCCGTGGCCCGCGGGGTCACGGCGCTGGACACGCTGGATGTGCTGGTGCGGGCCATCGTCGACTTTGTCATGGGGGGCCTGCCCGATGGCCGCTGACGGGGGCGCATCGCCCGCCGCCCTGCTGACGCGCGGGCGCGGCTGGCTGGCGCAGCACGGGCGGGGCATCCTGCTGGCGCTGACCGTGGCGCTGGCGGCCAGCTTTCTGGCCGACCATTACGGCGCGCCGGCGATGCTGTTCGCGCTGCTGCTGGGCATGGCGTTCAACTTCCTGGCCGAGGACGCGCGCGCCGCCCCCGGCATCGGCTTTGCCGCGCGGCAGGTGCTGCGTCTGGGGGTGGGCCTCCTGGGCCTGCGGCTGACCTTTGCCGACATCGCCGATCTGGGGCTGATGGCGATGCTGGGCACGGTGGGCCTGTTGCTGGCGACGCTGGTCGCGGGGTTGGCACTGGCGCGCGCCTTCGGCCGGCCCGCGGCCTTTGGCCTCTTGACCGGGGGGGCGGTGGCGATCTGCGGCGCCTCGGCCGCGCTGGCCATCGCCGCGGTGCTGCCCGCCCGCCACCGCCGCGAACAGGACGTGCTGTTCACCGTGGTGGGTGTCACCACCCTGTCGACCGTGGCCATGATCGCCTATCCCGTGCTGTTCGGCGCGCTGGGCCTGGGCGATCTGCAGGCCGGCTGGCTGATCGGCGCCACCATCCACGACGTGGCCCAGGTCGTGGGCGCAGGCTATTCGGTCAGCGAAGGCGCGGGCGAAATCGCCACCTTCACCAAGCTGCTGCGGGTGGCCCTGCTGCCCGTAGTGCTGATCCTGGTGGGCCTAGCCTTCCGGGGCGAGGCAGGCGGGCGCGCGGGCCTGCCCTGGTTCGTGGTGCTGTTCATCGGGCTGATGCTGGCGCGCAACCTGCTGCCCCTGCCGCAGGACCTGCTCGATGCGGTGGCCGAGGCGTCGCGCTTCCTGCTGGTCACCGCGATCGCGGCGCTGGGGGTCAAGACCTCGCTGAAACAGATGTTCGCAGCCGGATCGCAGGGCTTTGCGATCATCGGGCTTGAGACGCTGCTGCTCCTGGCCATGGCGCTGGGTTTCGTCGCGCTGTTCTGGGCCTAAGGGACTGCGCCAGCCGCCCCCGTCAGGCAAAGACCCGCCCGTCGAACAGCTTGCTCGCCGTCCGCATCAGCCCCGCGCCGATGACGCGGCCCGCGGCGTCGGTCTCGACCAGTACCTCGGCCGCGCCGGTCGGGTGTTCCACCCGGAACCGCCCGTCGGCGGGCCGCACCGCCAGTTCGGCCGCGGGCGTTCCGGGCAGGGTGCAGGCGGTCGCCACGCTGACCGCGGCAAAGACCCCGATCGTCGCATGGCAGCGGTGCGGGATGAAGCTGCGCGTGCCGATCGCACCCCCCGCCGCGGGGGCCGAGACCAGCGTCATCTTCGGCACCGACTTTTCGGCCACATCGCCCAGGTTCATCCGCGGCCCGGCCAGCAGGCGGATCGCCTCGATCCGCGCGCGCAGACCCGCGTCAGCCTCCAGCGCCTCGCGGCTTTCCTGCCCGGTCAGGCCGAAGTCGGCCGCCCGCATCACCACGATGGGCATGCCGTTGTCGATCAGCGTGCACTCCACCCCCAGGATGCGGTCGACCGCGTTCCCGTGGGCAGCAGCGCCCCGCACATCGACCCCGCGATGTTCTGGAACATCAGCGGCACCGGCGCGGCGGTCCCCGGCACGCCGTCGATGGCCGCCGCGCCCGCATAGCTGACCCGGCCGCCCGGCGTGCAGATGCGCGCCACCGCCACCTCGCCCGTGTTCACCATGTGGATGCGCACCACCGTCTCGCCGTCCTGCGCTGCCACCAGCCCGCGCTCGATCGCCGCCGGGCCCACCGCGGACAGGATGTTGCCGCAGCCCTGCGCATCGCTGACCAGCGCCTGGTCGACAAAGACCTGCAGGAACAGATAGCCCACATCCGCATCCGGGTGCGAGGCCGGCGCCAGCACCGCCACCTTCGAGGTCAGCGGATCCGCCCCGCCGATCCCGTCGATCTGCCGCGGATCGGGGCTGCCCATCACCCGCAGCAGCAGCGCATCCCGCGCCCCCGGATCCGTCGGCAGATCGCGCGCCAGGAAACAGGCCCCCTTCGACGCGCCCCCGCGCATCCACAGACACGGGATGGAGGATCGCCATGCGGATTTCTGTGGGAATGGATGTCGCCAAGGCGATCGATTGGGCCTGCGCCGTCGACGAGGCGGGCCGGACGCTGCTCGACCGGGCGGTGGAGAACACGCCGGAGGGGATCACCTCCTTCGCGGCCGATCTGCGCATGCTCGGCGGCGAGCCGGTCATCGGCCTCGACGTCGTGGGATCCTTCGCCCATTTTCTCGGCGCGTCTCTGCTGGCCGAAGGCTTCCCCCTCGTCCATGCGCCGGGCATCGCGGTCAATCGGGCGGGCCAGGGCTTTGCCGGGGGCGAACGCAAGTCCGATCCGCGCGATGCCCGCACCATCGCCGACCTGGTCCGCACCCGTGACCTGCGCCCGATCCTGCCCGACGACGGGACGGTGACGGCGATCCGCCTCAAGGTCGGCCGCCGCCGCGGCCTGATCGAGGAGCAGACCCGGCGCCTGAACCGGCTGCGCGGGCTGCTGAGCAGCGTCCATCCGGGGCTGGAGAGTGACCTCGATGTCACCTGCAAGGGGCCGCTCGTGCTGCTGACCCGCTACGTCACGCCCACCGAGATCCGGCAGGCCGGAAAACGGCGGATCATGGCGCATCTGGCGAAGACCCCGCATGTGCAACGTGCCGAGGCGCTGGCCGACCACGCCCTCGCGGCGGCACGCGCCCAGACGCTTGCCGTGCCCGGCGAGACGGCCATGGCCGAGCTGCACGCCGACGCGTCACCGTGCTCTGGACCATGATCCAGCGCCGACAGACCTACGATCCTCTCATCAAAGCTGCTTGACTTCCGCATTACGCAGCCCCCCTTCCTCTTGACCCAAATACCCCGGGGGTCCGGGGGCTGGCCCCCGGCGCCCGCCGCCCGCGCTACGCCGGGCGGTTCGCCCCCCTACCGGCGCACCGGCGGGGTGCCGTGGGTGTGAAAGCTCTCGATCGTCGTCAGCCCCCAGGCCTGACCCTTCATCCGGTCGGCCTGGGTCCAGCAGACGGGCTCCCAGTCGGGCGCCAGGATCAGCCGCGCGCCGGCATTGGCCAGCTCGACCCGGTTGCCCGCGGGTTCCCACACATAGAGGAAGAAGGTCCCCTGCACCGCATGCTTGTGCGGCCCGGTCTCGATATGCACCCCGTTCTGCAGAAAGATGTCGGCCGCGCGCAGGATGTCCTCGCGCTGGTCGGTGGCATAGGTCACATGGTGCAGTCGGCCGACCCCGCCGCCATGTTTCTCGGTGCAGGCCAGGTCATAGGTCTTGTTGTTCACCGTGAACCAGCAGCCGCCCAGTCGGCCGTTGTCCAGCCGGATGTATTCCGTCACCCGGCTGCCCAGACAGGTTTCCATGAACCGGCGGAATTCGGTGACATCCGACGACAGCAGGTTCAGATGGTCCAGCCGCCGCGGGGCCGCCCCGGTAAAGGCGCTGGCGGTGTTCTTCAGCGCCGGCGCATCCTCGCCCTGCCCGCGATACCAGACCGTGTCGCGATACAGCTCGAACACATGGCCGAAGGGGTCCTCGAACCGGAAGGCGCGGCCGTGGCTGCAATCGCCCTCGGTCCAGCCCTGCACCGGGTAGCCCGAGGCCTCGATCACCGCCACCCGGCGGGCCAGCGCCTCGGGGCTGGCCGCGCGATAGGCGACATGGCCCAGGCCCGTGGTGTCCGCCCGCTTCAGCTTCAGGCTGCAGAATTCATAGTCGTCCCAGGCGCGCAGCCAGGCGCAGTCGGCCTCGCGCGCCGACAGTTTCAGCCCGTAGATGCGGGTGAAGAAGTCGAGGCTGTCCTCGAACCGGTCGGTCAGCATCTCGACATGGCCCAGATGCGACACATCGAAGGGCGGGTTGGTGGGGCTGGTCATCGGCATCCTCCGCGGGGCGGGCGTGTGCTTCCCACATGCCTAGCGCCAGAGCGGCCCGCGCGCCAAGCCCCCGTCGCCGCCGGCACGGGGGATTGGCGCGCGCCCGCGGTTTCGCCGTTACTGCCCCGGCAAGAGGGAGGACGACATGACCGCCGACGACGCATCACCGCAGATCGCCCTGATCGGATTTGGCGAGGCCGGGCAGGCCTTTGCCCAGGGCTGGCAGCAGCAGGGGGTGGGGCCGGTCGCGGCCTTTGACCTGGCCGGGACCGATCCGGCGGCGCATGCGGCGCTGCAGGCCCGGGCGCAGGCGCTGGGGGTGGCGCTGCACACCGACCGGGCCGCCGCGCTGGCGGGGGTGCCGCATGTCTTCTGCCTGGTCACCGCCGACCGGGCGCTGCAGGCCGCGCGCGAATGCGCCCCGCATCTGGCGCCGGGTGCGCTGTGGTTCGACGGCAATTCCTGCGCCCCCGACACCAAGCGCGCGGCCGCCCGGGTGATCGAGGCCGCGGGCGGGCGCTATGTCGACACCGCGGTGATGGCGCCGGTGCATCCCAAACTGCACCGCACCCCGCTGTTCCTGGCCGGCCCCCATGCCGATGAGGCCGCCGCCCTGCTGGCGGGCTGGGGCATGCAGGCGCGGGTGCTGGGCGCGCAGGTGGGCGATGCCTCGACCGTCAAGATGCTGCGGTCGGTGATGATCAAGGGGATGGAGGCGCTGACCGCCGAATGCGTCCTGGCCGCGCGCAAGGCGGGGCTTGAGGATCAGGTGATCGACACGCTGATCGCCTCGAACCCGGAAATCGACTGGCCGCGCCAGGGCGCCTACAACCTGGAACGCATGATGCAGCACGGCCAGCGCCGCGCGTCCGAAATGCGCGAGGTGGTGGTGACCCTGCAGGACCTGGGCTTCCCCGGCGCGATCAGCGCCGCCGTGGCCGACTGGCACCAGCGCATCGGCGACCTGGGGCTGCGCGATGCCGACGGCGATCTGACCGAACGCGCCGACAGCATCCTGGCGCGGTTGTGACGGGCGGGGGCGGGGTGATCCCCGCCCCCCCCGGGGTTCAGCCGATGATCCCGCGGAACGTGGCCGAGGGCCGCATCACCGCCGCCGTCCGGTCGGGGTCGGTGTGGTAGTAGCCGCCCAGATCGACCGGCTGTCCGCGGCCGGCGCGCAGCTCGTCCAGGATCTGCGCCTCGTTCCCGGCCAGGGCCTGGGCCACCGGGGCGAAATGCGCGGCCAGTTCGGCGTCGTCGGTCTGCGCGGCCAGTGCCTGCGCCCAATACAGCGCAAAGTAGAAGTGGCTGTCGCGGTTGTCGGGCTGGCCCACCCGGGGTTTCGGCGACCGGTCGTGGTCCAGCACGCCCAGCGTGGCGGTATCGACCGCCCGGCCCAGCACCCGCGCCTTTTCGTTGCCCGACACATCGGCCAGGAACTTGAAGCTTTCGGCCAGGGCGCAGAATTCGCCCAGGCTGTCCCAGCGCAGGTGGTTTTCCTCGACCAGCTGCTGGACATGCTTGGGCGCCGAACCGCCGGCGCCCGTCTCGAACATGCCGCCGCCGTTCATCAGCTTGACGATCGACAGCATCTTGGCCGAGGTGCCCAGCTCCAGGATCGGGAACAGGTCGGTCAGATAGTCGCGCAGCACGTTGCCGGTGATGGCGATGGTCGATTCGCCCCGGCGGATGGTTTCCAGCGCCAGCCGTGTGGCCTGGGCGGGCGGCAGGATGTGGAACCGGTCGGCCACGCCCGCCCGGTCCAGGATCGGGCGGACCTGTTCGATCAGCCGCGCGTCATGCGGGCGGTTCGCGTCCAGCCAGAAGACGGCGGGAAAGCCCTCGGCGCGCTGGCGGTCGATGGCCAGCTGGACCCAGTCTGCGATGGCCGCAGCCCGGGTGAAGCAGGCGCGCCAGATGTCGCCGGCCTGCACGCTGTGGCGGTGCAGCACGTCGCCATTGGCCGCGATCACCTGCACCACGCCGTCCTGCGGGATCTCGAACGTCGTGGGGTGCGAGCCGTATTCCTCGGCCGCCTGGGCCATCAGGCCGATGTTCTGCACCGTGCCCGCGGTGGCCGGGTCCAGCGCGCCGGTTTCCTTGAAATAGGCGATCGTCTGGTCATAGACCCCGGCATAGGAGCTGTCGGGGATCACGCATTTCGTGTCGGCGGCCTTGCCGTCGGGACCCCAGCCCTTGCCGCCGGCGCGGATCAGCGCGGGCATCGAGGCGTCGATGATCACGTCCGACGGCACATGCAGGTTGGTGATGCCCTTGTCCGAGTTGACCATGTAGAGCGGCGGGCGCTCGGCCATCAGGGCGGCGATCTCGGCCTCGATCTGCGCGGCCTCGGGCATCCGGGCCACGCGGTCCAGCAGCGCGCCCAGACCCGAATTCGGGTTCACCCCGGCCGCGGCCAGCGCCGCGCCATGGCGGTCGAACACCGGCGCCAGGAACGCGCGCACCGCATGGCCAAAGATGATCGGGTCGCTGACCTTCATCATCGTGGCCTTCAGGTGGATCGAGAACAGCACCCCCTGGCGCCTGGCATCGGCAATCTGTTCGTCCAGGAACCGCCGCAGCGCCGCCACCGACAGGAAGGTGGCATCGACCACCGTGCCCGCGGGGATCGCCGCGGTCTGCTTCAGCAGCGTGACCGATCCGTCGGCGCCCGTCAGCTCGATCCGCAGCGGGCCGGCCTGATCGGCGCCCAGCACCACCGAGGTTTCGTTGCTGAAGAAGTCGCCCGCCGTCATCGTGGCGACATGGGTCCGGCTGTCGGCCGACCAGGCGCCCATCGAATGGGGATGCGACATGGCATAGTTCTTGACCGCCACGGCGGCGCGGCGGTCGGAATTGCCCTCGCGCAGGACGGGGTTCACGGCCGACCCCTTGATCGCGTCATAGCGGCGGCGGGTTTCGCGTTCGTCCTCGGTCGCGGGGGTTTCGGGATAGTCGGGCAGGTCGTAGCCCTGGGCCTGCAGCTCGCGCACCGCGGCCACCAGCTGCGGGACCGAGGCCGAGATGTTCGGCAGCTTGATCACGTTCGCCGTGGGGGTGGTGACCAGCCGGGCCAGTTCGGCCAGGTCGTCGGGCTGGCGCTGCGCCTCGGTCAGGTGTTCGGGGAAGGCCGCGATGATCCGCCCGGCCAGCGAGATGTCGCGCGTGCCGACCGTGACGCCGGCCGCCGCCGCAAAGGACTGGACGATCGGCAGCAGCGAGGCCGCGGCAAGCTGCGGGGCTTCGTCGACCTTGGTATAGATGATGTCGGGCACGGAACGCTGGGTCATGGGGCCTGTCTCGCATCAGGGCGCCGCGGGCGGCGGCAGAGTTACCGCGGCGCACCGCGGCCGTTGGTCGGGGCGGCCGGCGCGGCCGTCCCGGGCATCCTGGGGGGGTCAGACGACCCGGACGGTCAGCTGACCCAGCCCGTCGATGGTGGCGGTCATCGTGTCGCCCGGCACCACGGCGCCCACGCCGGCGGGCGTGCCCGACAGGATCACGTCGCCTGCGCGCAGTTCGAAATACCGGGACAGACAGGCGATCATTTCGGGGACCTTCCAGATCATCTGGGCCATGTCACCTTCCTGGCGCAGCGCGCCATTCACCCTCAGCTCGATCCGGCTGCGGTCGGGATGGCCCGTCTGCGTGGCAGGGTGCAGCGGGCCGACCGGGGCGGAACCTTCGAACGCCTTGCCGATTTCCCACGGGCGGCCCAGCGTCTTGGCCTCGGCCTGCAGGTCGCGGCGCGTCATGTCAAGACAGATCGCATAGCCCCAGACGTGATCCAGCGCCCGTTCGACCGGGATGTCGGTCCCACCGGATTTCAGCGCGACCAGCAGCTCGACCTCATGGTGGACATCCTGGCTGCGGGGCGGATAGCGGAACGTGCCCGAGGCATCCAGATTGTCGGGGTTCTTCTGAAAGAAGAAGGGCGGTTCGCGGTCGGGGTCGTGCCCCATCTCGATCGCATGGGCCGCATAGTTGCGCCCGATGCAATAGACGCGGCGCACCGGGAACAGCCCGCCGCCGGCCACGGGAAGGACGGGGCAGGGCGGCGGGGGCAGGACGAAATCGGTCAACGGGCACCTCATTCGGCGGACTGCCGCAGACCCTAGTGGCGCGGGGCCGCGGAATCAATGCGGCACAAGCCGTTGTTCCCGATGGTGGAAGTCTGTGCCGCCTCAGCCCGGGACGGTGGCCGTCACCCGCGTGCCCCATTGCGCGCAGCGGTCGGCCAGCGCGGGCGGCAGGGGCAGGTCGGTGAACAGCGTGTCGATCTGCGCCAGCGAGGCGATGCGCGCCGGCGCCGACCGGCCCAGCTTGGAATGGTCGGCGACCAGAAAGGCCCGGCGCGCCTGGCGCAGGATGGCGCGGCTGACGCGCACCTCGGCCAGGTCGAAGTCCAGCAGGTCGCCGTCCTCATCCAGGGCCGAGGTGCCGATCACCGCGAAATCCACCTTGAACTGTTCGATGAACTGGATGGTCAGGTCGCCCGTCAGCCCCCCGTCGGACCGCCGCAGCGCGCCGCCGGCCACCATGATCTCGCACCCCGGGTTGGCCAGCAGGATGTTGGCCACGGTCAGGCTGTTGGTGACCACGGTGATGTTGCGGTGCTGCAGCAGCGCCTGGGCCACCGCCTCGGTCGTGGTGCCCAGGTTCAGGATCAGGCTGGAATTGTCGGGGATCGCGGCGGCACAGGCCCGCGCGATGGCGGCCTTGGCGTCCCGGTTCATGCGGCGGCG
>JACXUX010000180.1 GCA_014763725.1 Rhodobacterales bacterium | reverse complement strand
TCCGACTCCGGCCCATCATCGAGCGGGAGCGCTTCGAGCCATTCGTCCGCCAGGGCCTCAAGACCGCCGGTTGCGATCAGACCCTCCTGTCCGGCGCGGGGATGGAACTCCTGCGACAAGCCTCCCAGGGTCTGCCGCGCCAGATCGGGCGCATCCTCCGTCATGCGATGCGGCTCGCTGTGCCGAGGGGACTCAACCATCTGCCGGATGAACTGATCCAGCAAGCCATGGAGGAACTGCGATGATCATCGATCTGGACGAATGCTTCCCGGAGGGACTCTCGGACGAAGCCGCCCTGGCCCTGCGGGATCTTCTGCCATGAGCTGCCCCGTCTGCGGCAAGCCCGCCGATCCGCGCTACCGCCCCTTCTGTTCCCGCCGCTGTGCCGATGTGGACCTTGCCCACTGGCTGACCGGCAGCTACGCCCTGCCCGGCCCCGCGGTGCAGGACGCCCCCGACCCGGCGCGCCCGCCCGACGAGGACTGATTTTTTCATCCCCCCTCTGGACAGCCGCCGCGCCCTGCCGTAAGACGCGCGAACCAAGACAAGGCCACAGGCCACGGTGCCCAGATAGCTCAGTTGGTAGAGCAGCGGATTGAAAATCCGCGTGTCGCTGGTTCGATTCCGGCTCTGGGCACCACTTTTACCTCACAATATCAAGCGCTTACGCTATGCGCCCCATGGGCGCGGCAGGCGGGCTCTGTCGGCACGGGTCGGGTGCGCGGCTTGCGTCCCCTGGACGCAGGCCAGCCCGTCGCGCGGCATCCGGGATGGGCGTTCTGCCGCGGTGACGCCGTTCGCCATGGCAGGGGCCGCAGGATCGCATCCCTGGCCTTGGCCTGCCCCGTGGGGCACGCAGGGCCGATCGGCCGCGATCCGGGCCACCGACAGGTCGGCCCCGGCAACCCGTTGCGCGCGCCATTGGGCCAGGGCTCCCTTTGCCGCCCCGCACCACATGGCGGGGCCTTCGCCCGGTCCGCATGGGGGGCGCGGCAGGCAGCCTTGCTCAGCCCGCGGTGCCCGTGCCTTCGACCGTCACGTCCAGGCCCGCGTCCGCGGCGCGGTCGGGATGGGCCAGCGCCACGCGGCCGCGGCCGGCGTGCTTGGCGGCGTAGAGCGCGGCATCGGCATCGGCCAGCATCCGTTCCATCGTGGCGCGGTCGTGGTCGACCGACAGCGCCAGGCCCAGGCTGGCCGAGATGCGGCAGGGCTGGCCTTCGTAGTCGACCCCCTGCGAGAGGCGCGCCAGGATCCGCCGCGCCACGGTCATCAGCCGTCCGGCATCGGTCAGGTCGGGGCAGAGGATCACGAATTCATCGCCCCCCACCCGCGCCACCGTGTCGCCCCCGCGGGTCGAGGCGCGCAGCGCCTCGGCCACATGGCGCAGCACACGGTCGCCTGCGGCATGGCCCAGGGTGTCGTTCACCTGCTTGAAATAGTCGAGGTCGACGCGGATCAGGCCGAAGGCGCGCCCCTCGGCCACCAGCCGGTCAAAGACCAGCCCCAGCGCGCGCAGGTTGCGCACGCCGGTCAGCGTATCGGTCAGCGCCTGTTCCTCGGCCGCGGTCTTGGCCTCGCGCAGCCGGCGATTCAGGTCGGCCAGTTCGGCCACGACGGCGGTCTTGGCCTCGACCAGATAGAGCAGTTCCACCGCCAGATCGGTGACGGCGAAATCGCGGTCGGTCAGCGCATGGCGGCGCACCGCCTCGACCAGGCCCAGGCCGAAGCCCAGGTTCAGCAGGAAGCCCCCGCAGGACAGCGGAACCGCCAGGCCCCGCAGCGGCACCTGCGGGTCGCGGCGCAGCGCCAGATGCAGCCGTTGCCCCGCCTGGGCCGCCAGCGCCGGCAGATCGGCGACGCCGCCGGGGCGCCGGATCTCGACCACGTCGAACAGCGGGCGGCCCAGCACCGGATCGGGTTCGACCAGCCGGCCGAAGGTGGGCCCCGCGCCGCAGATCAGGCCCGCCGCATCGACGCGCAGATGCAGCGGCATCAGCAGGGCCGCCGCCTCGGCCGACAGGTCGACCGGTGCGCAGGGCAGCGCCGTCATCCCGACACCGCCGCCAGGTCGAACCGCTTGCCGGGGGAAAAGCGGGCATCGGTCAGCTGGATCGCGATGCGTTCGGCGCCGCCCTCGGCCTCGGCCCCCTGATGTTCGATCAGCACCAGCGCGCCGTAATCGTCGGCCATGGCGCGCAACAGGCCCACCACCACATGCCCCGCCCCGGGCAGCGGGCCGCGGCAGGTCAACACGAAACTGTCGCCGCCGGTCTCGGTCAGCGTCAGCGCGGGCAGGTCCAGATCGGGCAGGGCCAGATGGCCGCGGTCGGGCAGATCCTCCAGCGAATGCAGGAAGTCGCGGAAGTTCACGCCGCCAAAGCGCAACAGCCGCCGCAGCGCCTGCAGGTTGGGGTGCGAAACGAGATAGGTCCCCAGATCCTCGAGAATCGTGTCCTGCGGGCGCGACAGCACCTGCGACGCCGCCGCAACCAGATGCGCGGTCACCCGGTCGTCGTAATGCAGCATCGCCTCGAACCCGTCGGGGTTGAGCCGCGCGACCTGCGCCACGCGCAGCCAGAGCTGGGCGCCATAGGTGTCGCGCAGGAAACTCTGGATCGACCTGTTGATCAGCCCGTGCATCGCACCACCCCCTACAACTCACGCCAGGCTAAGCGCGCCCCATTAACAAAGTGCAAATCCGCTCAGGGCAGCAGCACCAGCCAGCCCTCGGGACCGCGCAGGCCCTGCAGCGGCAGCGCGCCCAAGGTCGCCGTGCCGGCCTGCAGCGCCGAGATCAGCCCCTCGGCATCCGGCCCCGGATCGCCGCCCAGCGTCAGCACGGACCGCCGGGGGGCGACCGTCTCGCCCGGCAGGAAGCCCTCGGCCCGCAGATAGCCCGACGGGTCGCGCAAGAGCGCCATCGCCTCATCCCCCGGGCGGTCGGGCCAGAAGTCGGCAAGGACCAGCACGCAGCCCGGTCCGCCCTGCGGCAGCGGGCGGCGGCAGGCAGCCAGCCAGTCCTGCAGCTCGGGCGGGGACAGCTGCGCGACCAGCGCCGCGGCCTGGGGCGCGGCGGCGGCCGGCACCACCGGCATCAGCGCCACCAGCGCGCGGGCCAGATCGGGGGTCGGCAGGGGCTCGGCGGCCATCAGCCCGCGCTGCGCGGCGATCTGCGCGGCCAGCGCGGTGTCACCCCGCGCCTCGGCCAGCGCCGCCAGATCGTCCAGCACCCGCGCGCCGGGCAGGCCCCAGCGCCCCAGCGCCGCCAGGTCCAGCCGGTCGGGCGTGGTCCGGCCATCGGCAACCCGGGCCAGCAGGTCGCGGGACGACAGCGCCTCGGCATTCAGCAGCGGCGTCAGCCACAGCGCGGCCAGCGCCAGCACCGCCAGCGCCAGGATGCGGTTGGCGCGGCGCACCCGGTCCATCCAGCCGCGCCCGCGCAGCACCGCCGCCGCATAGGCCAGCCCATAGGCCAGCAGGACCGCCGCGGCCAGGCCCGCCGCCAGCCGCCCCGGGGTCAGGCCCAGCGCCAGCACCCGCTGGCCCACCGACCAGGCCGCCAGCGCCGCAGGCAAGGGCAGCAGCAGCGCCAGCGCCTGGGCCGCGCGCGGCAGGACGGGGCCCGCCGCGGCCAGATCGTCGCGCGCATCGACCGCGACGGCCACCAGCCCCACCCCCGCCAGCGCCATGGCCAGCAGCGTGCCCGCGGGCGACACCGGCCAGGGCAGCCCGCCGATCCCCCGCACCGGCAGCGCCAGCAGGAACACCGCCAGCACCGCCAGCACCACCGGCAGCAGCAGCCGCAACAGGCGCAGCAGCAGGTCGGGCGCCATCACCTCGGCCAGTTCGTTGGCCACGGCCAGCCCCAGCCCCAGCGCCACCCCGGTCAGGATGGGCCACCACGGCGGCTGGAACAGCAGGCGTTCCAGGATGTCGATCCCCACCAGGTCCAGCACCGCCGCCGACAGCGCCGCCAGCGCCCAGACCACCAGCGCGAACAGCCACCCCGCCCCCACGCGCACGACCAGCGTCCAGGAGTGGCGGAACAGGCTGGGGTAATGGTCCCAGCCCGGCCCCGCCAGCTGCGCCAGCAGGAAGGGCAGCGGCAACAGCATCACCAGCAGCGCGGCCATCACGGCAAAGGGCGCGTCCAGCAGATCCGCGGCCTGGGCATGGCGCAGGCTGGCCAGCAGCATCAGCCCCGCCAGCCCCACCGCCACCACGGCGGCGGGGATCAGCGTCCGGCGCGGCGGCACCGGCCCCGACAGCGCCAGAACCGTGGTGAAGAACCCCGCGGCCAGCGCGATCAGCGCCAGCGCCAGCCGCCCCTCGATCAGCCCGCGGCCGGCCCAGTCGGTCAGCAGATACAGCGACCATCCCGCCAGCCCGCCGGTCAGGGCAAAGCCTGCCCGCGTTCCCGCCGTGCCATCCGCCATCGCCCGCCCCCGCTGCCTGCCCCAGCCCGCAGGCTAACCGCAGCCGCGGCCCCGCGCCAGTGCGCCGCGCCCCGGCCGGGCCGCATCAGAACGGGGCGTCAGAAGTCGGTCGGCGCGCCGCCCTGTTCCTTGCGCCGGGCGACGAAGTCCTGCAGCGCCCCCAGCGCGTCGCCGTCGATGGGCGGCGGCGTGTAGTCGGCCAGGATCTCGCGCGCCAGGCGATGGGCGCGCTCGGCGCTCCAGACCGCGCCATCGGCGGCCCAGGCCTCATAATTGCGCCAGTCCGAGGCGATGGGGGCATAGAACGCGGTCTGGTAACGGTCCTGGGTGTGCTGGCAGCCGAAGTAATGGCCCTGGGGCCCGACCTCGGCAATCGCGGCAAAGGCCAGGTCGTCGTCGGTCGTGGACCAGGTCGCCTGTTCGAAATAGCGCTGGAACATCTGCAGCACCTCGCAGTCCAGCACGAACTTCTCCTTGCTGGCGATCAGCCCGCCCTCCAGCCAGCCGGCGGCGTGATAGACCATGTTGGTGCCCGACTGCACCGCGGCCCACAGGCTGTTCATCGTTTCCCACATCGACTGGGCATCGGGCACATTGGCCGCACAGACGCCCGAGGACCGCAGCGGCACGCCATAGAACCGCACCAGCTGGCCCGTCATCTGCGTGGCGCGCACATATTCCGGCGTGCCGAAGGCGGGCGCGCCCGACTTCATGTCGACGTTCGAGGTGAAGGCGCCGATCGCCACCGGGCAGCCCGGGCGGATGTATTGCAGCAGCGCGATGGCCGACAGCGCCTCGGCGATCGACAGCGCCACGGCGCCGGCCATGGTGACCGGGGCCGTGGCGCCGGCCAGCGTGAAGGGCGTCACCACCACTGGCTGGCCCCGCCGCGCCAGCCGCATCGCGCCATCCAGCATCGGATGGTCGTGCTTCAGCGGGCTGACCGAGTTGATGTTGGTATACATCCGCGGCCGCGCGTCGAACTCGTCCTGGCTCAGCCCGCCGGCCAGGCGGACCATCTCCATCACATCCTCGACCCGTTCGGCGCCCAGGCTGTAGGCATGGACCACCTTGTCGGTCAGCGTCAGCTTTTCATACAGGCAGTCCAGGTGCCGGACGCCGGGGTGGATGTCGATCGGTTCGACCGGATAGCCGCCCGCCACATGGATGCAGTTGAAATACTGCGTCAGGCGCATGAAATCCTTGAAGGTTTCAAAGTTGCCCGGGCGCTTGCCGCGTTCCAGGTCCCAGCTGTTGGGCGGGGACGAGACGTTGACGAACACCATGTGCCGCCCGCCCAGCACGATCTGGCGGTCGATCCTGGCGAAATGATCGCGAAAGAAGGGGCGCACGACACGCGATTTATACGCCTCGAACCGGCGCTCCATCTCGCGCCCCAAGCTGCCGCGCTGGCTGGTATGGGCCATAGGCGCAAAGGTCAGCGCCGGGCTTCCGGCCAGATCGCCCGGCAGCAGGAACCGCCCCGG
>JACXUX010000512.1 GCA_014763725.1 Rhodobacterales bacterium | reverse complement strand
AGCGAGCCCAAGCCCCTCCGCACGCTCACGGTCCGCGGCGATCTCGGCATCCACCTGCTCGGCGTCGTAGCCGCGCTCGGAGATCGCCTGGGACCGGCTTTTGAGCCCCGCGCCGATCGCCATGATCTCGGCCTGCACGTCCTTCATCGGATCGACGTAGTCGAACTTCGGCGGCAGCCATTCGCACCCCAGGTAGGCGTCCGGGTTCCGGTCGAAGTCCCGCGCGGGCAGCTCGCCGGTCAGCACCGCCAGCCGCACGAACCGCTCCCAGACCGGGCGGCAGAACAGGTGCACCACCACGTTGTGCTGCAGCTGCTCGACCCGGCGGCGGAACTCGATCAGCCCCGCCCGGATCGAGGAATAGGTGACGCCCTCCAGGTCGCCCGAGACCAGCTCGTAGGGCAGGCCGAGCCCCGCCGCGACGGCGCGTAGATGGTTCTTCACGAAGGGCGCATAGGCATCGTGCTCGGTCGGGTTCGAGAAACGGATGTCGGTGCCGGGCGGCAGCGGGATCAGGCTGCCGGGCTCCATGCCGACCGTCAGGGCGCCGCCGGTATTGGCGCCCGAGAGCCCGCCCGCCGTGCCATCGGGATCGGTGATGAAGCCGGTGAACAACGCCGCGACCTTGGCCTTCACCAGCGCGGCGTCCTCGAACTGGTCGAGCTCATGCAGCCGCAGCAGCACCGGCGCGAGCCAGGTGATGCCGCGCAGCTGGCCCGCGGCGAGCGGCTTGAACAGGTGCAGGCAATCGGCGGCGGGGACGCGGAGCGGGTCCATGCGGAGAGACCCGAACGGATCGCCCGGGCGGGAGGACAAGACCCGGTAGGCGACCCGGCGACCGGCGGCATCGAACTCGATGCCCGCCCGGACCCGCGCCCCGCCGCCGATCTCGCGGTGCAGGTCCATCGGAACCTGCGCTCGATCCAGAAGCTCGAGATGGAGGGGAAGGCTGGCGGCGTCGCTGGCGACGCGAAGTCGGGCGAAGCTTTCGCCGCTTTCGACCATC
>JACXUX010000511.1 GCA_014763725.1 Rhodobacterales bacterium | reverse complement strand
GGGGTATTTGGATCAAGAGGAAGACCGCAACCCCCTTCCTCTTGACCCAAATACCCCGGGGTGAGGCGCGTCAGCGCCGAGGGGCAGCGCCCCTCTGCCCCCCCTCCGCCGCGAAAGGCCCTGATCGATGCGCCTGACCTGTCCCCATTGCGGCCCGCGCGACCGGCGCGAATTCTACTATGCCGGCGCCGACGTGCTGCTGAACCGCCCCGCCGCCGATGCCCCGCCCGAGGCCTGGGACGCCTATCTGCACCTGCGCGACAACCCCGCGGGCCTGACGCGCGACCTGTGGTATCACGAAACCGGCTGCGGCGCCTGGCTCGCGGTCACCCGCGACACCGTCACCCACCGCATCGACCGGGTCGAGCCCGTGGCCGCCCCTGTCCCCGCCCCTGCGCGCAAGGGGCGGCGGGCATGACGGCCGTGTTCCGCCTGCCCCGCGGGGGGCGCATCGACCGCAGCCGCAGCCTGCGCTTCCGCTTCGACGGGGTCGAGTTCCGCGGCCATCCGGGCGACACGCTGGCCTCGGCACTGCTGGCCAACGGCGTGCGGCTGATGGGGCGCAGCTTCAAGTATCACCGCCCGCGCGGCCCCCTGACCGCCGGCCCCGAGGAGCCCAACGCGCTGGTCACCCTGGTCGAGGACCGCCAGCAGACGCCGAACGTCCGCGCCACCGTGCAGGAGCTGTTCGACGGTCTGCAGGCCAGGGGTCAGAACGCCTGGCCCGGCCTGCGGCTGGACCTGATGGCGGTGAACGACCTGGTGCATCCCTTCCTGGGGGCGGGGTTCTACTACAAGACCTTCATGTGGCCGCGCGGCTTCTGGGAACGGGTCTATGAGCCGCTGATCCGCCGCGCCGCGGGCCTGGGCAGCCTGTCGGGCCGGCATGACGAGGCGGTCTATGAAAAGGCCTGGACGCATTGCGACCTGCTGGTGATCGGGGCGGGGCCGGCGGGGCTGATCGCGGCGCTGGCCGCGGCGCGGCGGATCAGCGGCTCATAGACCC
>JACXUX010000179.1 GCA_014763725.1 Rhodobacterales bacterium | reverse complement strand
GAATTAATTCATCTCATCGCGGCATGAACGGAATTCATGCATGCGAGGGTTGGTCGCGCAGGATTGCATCATCCGGGGATGGCCCGCCCGGCCCGCGATGCGGAACGGGAGAAAGGCAGGGCGCGTTCGTCCTTGCCTTGTGTATCCGCATGAATACTAGTGGATACAAGGTCGGGTCACGAAAGGGGGCGGCAGATGCAGCTCGGGGGGCTTGGCGCGTGGCTTGGCGGGCGCCCGCTGGGGCGCAGCCTGGTGACGATGGCGCTGGCCGCGCTGGGGGCGACGGTCTTCGTGCTGGCCGGGCTGCCCCTGCCCTTCCTGTTCGGGCCGATGGCCGCCTGCCTGCTGGCGGCGCTGGCCGGGCTGCCCCTGCGCGGCACCGGCGTCATCGGCACCGGGGCGCGCAGCATCCTGGGGGTGGCGGTGGGCGCCAGCTTCACCCCCGCGATCCTGTCGCTGCTGCCGGGCATGGCGCTGTCGCTGGCGCTGATCCCGATCTACATCGTCGTCATCGGCGCGGTGGGCGTGCCCTTCTTCCGCCGCGTCTGCGGCTATGACCCGGTGACGGCCTGGTATGCGGCCATGCCCGGGGGCCTGCAGGACATGGTGATCTTTGGCGTCGAGGCGGGCGGCAACGGCCGCGCGCTGACGCTGATCCATGCCACGCGGGTGCTGGTGATCGTGACGCTGGCGCCGATCCTGCTGGTGCAGCTGTTCGGCGCCACGCTGGACCAGCCGATCGGCGAACCCGCCTCGGCCGTGCCGGTGCATGAACTGGTGATCCTGGCCATGGCGGCGGTCGTGGGCTGGAAGGGGGGCGAACGGATCGGGTTGTTCGGCGCCTCGATCCTGGGGCCGATGATCGTGACCGGCGCGCTGTCGCTGGCGGGCATCATCCACCACCGTCCGCCGTCCGAGGCGATCCTGGCCGCGCAGTTCTTCATCGGCATCGCCATCGGGTCGGGCTACACCGGCGTCACCCTGCGCGAGTTGCGGCGCGACGTGGCCTCGGGCATGGCCTTCGTGCTGGTGCTGGCCGCGCTGGCGGCGCTGGCGACCGAGATCGTGGTGCTGGCGGGCCTGGCACGGCCGGTCGATGCCTTTCTGGCCTTTGCCCCCGGCGGGCAGGCGGAAATGACGGTGCTGGCCATCGTGACCGGGGGCGACCTGGGCTATGTCGTCGTGCACCATCTGGTGCGGGTGCTGGTGGTGATCACGGGCGCGCCCGTCGCGGCGCGGCTGATGCGGCGCATGGGCGGGCCGGGCGGACCATCCCCGGATGATGCAATCCTGCGCGACCAACCCTCGCATGCATGAATTCCGTTCATGCCGCGATGAGATGAATTAATTCCGCTCCCCCCCACCTCTGTGCCAAGTTGCCGCACCGGGTGCAGGGACCCGGGCCCCCTCCGACGATTCGCCGCGCCGGGGGCAGACGGTTCGTCGGCAGGGAACCGGCGGCCGCAGGGAGGAAACAGGATGACAGACCTCAAGACCGGCCACACCTTGGCCGCACTTCTTCTTGGCACCGCGCTGGTCGCGGGCGCCCCGGCCGCCGCACAGGACCTGGCCGGCAAGACCGTCGAGTTCACGATCCTCTTCTCGGAATCGGGCGGCTCGGCACAGTGGGCCAACTTCTACGCGCCCCTGCTGAGCGAGGCGCTGCCCGGCAACCCCACCGTCGTGGTGCGCTATCGTCCCGGCGCGGGCTCGACCGAAGGTGCCAACTGGTTCCAGGAACAGACCAACGGCGACGGCACGGTGATCTTCGGCACCTCGGGGTCCACCCAGTTCCCCTATCTGCTGGGCGATCCCCGCGTGCGCTATGAATACAAGGACTGGAAGGTCGTCCTGGGCTCCGGCACCGGCGGCGTGGTCTATCTGCCGCCCGATCTGGGCGCGCGCTTCGACGGCGACTTCGACGACCTGAAGGGCGAGGCCTGTCTCTACGGCTCGCAGGGGGCCACGACGCTGGACCTGGTGCCGCTGCTGGCCTTCAAGCTGCCGGGCCTGCAGGTCGACCCGGTCTTCGGGATCGAGGGGCGCGGCGACGGCCGTCTGATGTTCGAACGCGGCGAGGCCAACATCGACTATCAGACCTCGTCGGCCTATCTGCGCAGCGTGGTGCCGCTGGTCGAACAGGGGCTGGCCGTGCCGGCCTTCAGCTATGGCGCGCTGGATGCCGCGGGCAACATCGTGCGCGACCCGACCTTCCCCGACATCCCGACCTTTGCCGAGGTCTGCGAGGCGACCGAGGGCTGCGAAACCTCGGGCACCGGCTGGGAGGCCTGGAAGGCCTTCTTCACCTCGGGCTTTGCGGCGCAGAAGCTGGTCTAGCTGCCTGGCACCGCCTCGCAGGAGGTGGTCGACATGTATACCGCGGCCTTCGAGAAGATCGTGGCCCGCCCCGACTTCGACCAGATCAAGGGCGAGGTGCTGGGTGAATACGAACAGTCCATCGGCCCGGCGGCCGTGGTGGCCAACGACCTGGCGATCAGCATCACCCCCGAGGCCAAGCAGTATGTGCTGGACTGGCTGAAGGAAGACTACAGCGTCGAGATGAAGTGACGCCGGCCGCCCCGCCGCCACCCGCGGCGGGGCACCTTCAACACTGTGGGGGGAGAGGCCGATGATGGACCTCCTGAACACCGCCTTGCCGGCGATGGGCGAGGCGTTCCTGATGCTCATGCAGCCGGAACGGATGATGTTCCTGGTGCTGGGCGTGCTGCTGGGTCTGGTGGTGGGCATCCTGCCCGGGCTGGGGGGCATCGCGGGGCTGTCGCTGGTGCTGCCCTTCATCTACGGCATGGACCAGGTGTCGGGCCTGGCACTGATGGTGGGCCTGCTGGCGGTGATCCCCACGTCGGACACGTTTTCGTCGGTGCTGCTGGGAATCCCCGGGTCCAGTTCCGCCCAGGCCACGGTGCCGGACGGCTTTCCCCTGGCGCGCAAGGGTCAGGCGGCGCGGGCGCTGTCGGCGGCGTTCACCTGCTCGCTTTACGGCGGGCTGATCGGCGCGGTGGTTCTGACCTTCTTCATCTTCATCGCGCGGCCGCTGATCCTGGCCTTCGGCCTGCCGGAACTGCTGATGCTGACGGTGCTGGGCCTGTCGATGGTGGCGATCCTGGCCGGCCGCGTGCCGCTGAAGGGCGTGATCGCGGCGGGGCTGGGGCTGATGGCGGGCACGATCGGCGCGGCAGGCGCGGGCGGCAGCCTGCGCATGTCGATCTATGACATGCCCTATCTGGTCGACGGGCTGCAGCTGATCATCGTGGGCCTGGGCATCTATGCCATCCCCGAGATCGTGTCGCTGCTGCGCGAGGACAGCAGCGTGGCCCAGGGCAACAAGCTGGGCGCCGGCTGGTTCGACGGCATCCGCGACTGGTGGCGCAACAAGCGGCTGTCGACCAAGACCGTGCTGATCGGCACCGTGGTGGGCATCATCCCGGGCCTGGGCGGGTCGGTCGTGGACTGGATCGCCTATGGCTATACGGTGCAGTCGTCGCGGGACAAGTCGCAGTTCGGCAAGGGCGACATCCGCGGCGTGATCGGGCCGGAATCGGCGGCCAATGCCACCTGTGGCGGGGCGCTGGTGCCCACGCTGATCTTCGGCATCCCCGGGTCGGGGGCCATGGCGGTGTTCCTGGGGGGCCTGGCCATCCTGAACCTGTCGCCCGGACCGCAGATGGTGCGGCAGGACCTGGACATCGCCTATGCGATCATGTGGTCGCTGGCGCTGGCCAACGTGATCGGCGCGGGGCTGTGCGTGCTGCTGGCCAAGCAGGTGGCGCGGATCACCTCGATACGGTTCGCGATCCTGGCACCGCTGCTGTTCATGATGATCGCCTTTGCCGCCTTTCAGTCGCGCCAGTCGCAGGGCGACCTGATCGCGCTGATCCTCATCGGCCTGATCGGCATCCTGCTGCGGCGGTTCGACTATTCGCGGCCGGCCTTCCTGATCGGCTTCGTGCTGTCGTCGCAGGCCGAGGCCTTTACCAACATGGCCAACCAGATCGCCACCGCCTGCTTCAACCGCGGTTTCTGGAACGGGATCGACTACATCGCCGCGCCGCTGTCCGTGGGCATCCTGGTGCTGACGGTGATCTCGGTCGTGGTCGGCCTGCGCGGGGCCAAGCACATCAAGGAAAACGACTCCGAGGCGCAGGGCGGCAAGCGCGCGCCGGTGGTGTTCCTGCTGTGCCTGATGGCCTATCTGGCGGTGTCGGTGATCGACGCGGCCACGATCAGCCGGCTGGGCGACAAGATCTTTCCGCTGACGGTGGGGATCGTGACGCTGATCGCCTGTGCCGTGCTGCTGCTGCAGATGCGCCGGGTGCCCGAGACCCATCCCGTCTTTGTCGACCTGGAAACCGGCGGCCCCGAGGCCAGCATGCCGCACAAGCTGTGGCCCACGCTGTCGTGGTTCGCGGCGCTGCTGGCGATGTCGCTGGCCTTCGGGCTGGTGATCGCGCTGACGCTGTTCTTCCTGGCCTTCTACCGCGTCCGCGCGCGGCTGGGCTGGACGGGCACGCTGGCCTATACCGCACTGGGCACCGGCGGGATCATCCTGTTCGCCCGGGTGCTGGGGCGCGACTTCCCCGCCGGGCTGCTGCAAGACAGTGTCAACCTTCCCTGGCCACTGAGATGACACAGACACCCATTCCCTACCTGTTCCTGCGCGGCGGGTCGTCGCGCAGGCCCTACTTCAACCGCGCCGACCTGCCGGCGGACCGCGACCGCCTGGCCCAGGTGCTGATGGCGGTCGTGGGCTCGGGTCATGTGCTGAACATCGACGGCATCGGCGGCGGCAATGCGGTGACGACCAAGGTCGCCATGCTGTCGCGGTCGTCCGATCCGGCGGCGGATATCGACTATTTCTTCGCCCAATGCGCGGTGACGGAACGGCTGGTCGACTATGGCCCGACCTGCGGCAACATGCTGGTGGGCGTGGGCCCGGCCGCGATCGAGATGGGGCTGGTGCCGGTGCAGGGCGACGTGACGCGCGTGCGCATCCGCGCCGTCAACACCGGCGCGCTGATCGAGGCGGTGGTCCAGACCCCCGGCGGCCGCGTGCGCTATGACGGCGCGGCGGCGATCGACGGCGTGCCGGGCACCGCGCCCCCGTGGGGGTGAACTTCCTCGACGTGGTGGGCACGACCTGCGGCGCCTTCCTGCCCACGGGCCATGCGCGCGAGGTGATCGACGGCATCGAGGTCACCTGCATGGACGTGGCCATGCCCATGGCCATCGCGCGCGCCGCCGACTTCGGCCTGACCGGGGCCGAGACGGCCGAGGATCTGGACGCCAACCGCGACTTCTATGCGCGGATGGAGCCGATCCGCCAGGAGGCCGACCGCCGCATGGGCCTGGGCGACGTGTCGAAATCGGTCACGCCGAAATTCGCCCTCCTGTCGGCCCCGCGCGCGGGCGGCGCGATCAGTGCGCGCTACTTCATGCCGTGGAACTGCCATCCCTCGATGGCCGTGACCGGGTCGCAATGCATCGCGGCCTGCACGCTGACCCCCGGCACCGTGGCCGACGGGCTGGGCGTGCTGCCGCCCGAACGGCCCGCGCGGATGCGGATCGAACATCCCATGGGCGTGATCGAGGTGACCGTGGATGGCGAGGCGACCGAAACGGGCTTTGCCCTGCGGTCGGCCGGGCTGATCCGCACTGCCCGGCTGATCGCCCGGGGCGAGGTGATGGTGCCCGCCCATCTGATGCAGGACGCCTAGGCCATGACCCATGTGACCCGGGCGGCGGGCGCGGGCGCGGGCGCCCTGCCCACCTGGCAGATGCTGGCGCGCGCCTTCCGGCACGAGGGCGTCGACACCTGCTTTGCCCTGCTGGGCGATGCCAACATGAACTGGGCCACCGCGCTGGCCGATCTGGGCACGCGGATGATCCATGTGCGCCACGAACACAGCGCAGTGGCCGCCGCCATGGCCTGGGCGCGCAAGACGGGGCGGGTG
>JACXUX010000178.1 GCA_014763725.1 Rhodobacterales bacterium | reverse complement strand
GACTGCAGTTTCCCGCAATCTGCGGATGGGGCTATGATGCAGGTCAATCAGACCGAGTCATGTCGCGGTGTTAGATGAGGGCGGGTGGAGGGCGCGGTGGCTGTTTGAAGTCTCCGCTCCCGAAACACTTTCATTTCAACCCGAGACGCGCAGTTCCGGCATCGGCACCAATCCGGTTGACCGCAGGTTCGAGCGTGCGAAGAGTCCGCGACAACCACCTGCGCAGTTCCGTGAATGCCTGCTAATATCCGGGCACGAAAGTCGGACAGGCGCCAAGAGCCTGGGCCTGGAGGGCCGAAGACAATGAACCTCTGTATCAACCGGCGTGTGCTCATTTCGGCAGGGATCGCAGCCATCATGGCAGGACCCGTCCGCGCGCAACCGATCTTTCGCCTTGGACTGACGCCGGTGTTCCTCGACAACGATGCGGCTGTCATCGATGGCCTGCGCCGCGCCTTGTCGCGCGGAATGGGGCGAGAGATCGAACTGGTCCAGCGCCGCACCTATCAGGAAATCACCGGCCTTCTGCTGCAACGCAGCGTCGATGCGGCCTGGCTTTGCGGCTATCCTTACCTGCAACACGCCGATTTGCTGGATCTTGTTGCCGTGCCCGTGTGGCGCGGTGGCCCGCGATACCAGTCCTACCTCATTGTCGGGGCTGAAGATGGAGCGGAAGCGCTGTCCGACCTGCGCGGTGGCACGCATGCCTTTTCCGACCCGGATTCGAACTCGGGCTACCTTGTGACCGCGACCGATCTGCGCCGGATGGGTGAAGAGGTCGAAGGCTTCTTCAGCCGGTCGATCTTTACCTTCGGCCACCGCAACGTGGTGCGCGCGGTGGCGGATGGGCTGGTGCGGTCGGGCAGCGTCGATGGCTATGTCTGGGAGGCGCTGGCGGTGATCGAGCCGGACCTGACCGCGCGCACCCGCGTCATTGCCCGGTCCGAATGGCTGGGCTTTCCCCCGATCTGCGCGCGGCGTGACAGCCTGGCCTCGGAACCGGTCCGGGCCTTGCAGGGCGCATTGATGCTCCTGGACGAGACTGCCGAGGGCCGGCAGGCGCTGGCATCCCTGCAACTTGACGGATTTCAGGCCGCGACGGCGGGCCTGTTCGACGGGATCGCGGCCCGCATGGCGGATCTGGACCCCTGAGGCATGGCACGTTTTGCCCGCATCCCGCTGTCGATCAAGCTGCCGCTTCTTGCGGCGGCGATGATGGTCCTCGTGGGCACGGTGGCATCCCAGCAGGTCCTGCGGTCGCTCGCGCAGGTGCAGGACGCGCGGATTCAGGAACTGGCGCGGATGCATGTCGAGGGTTTGTCGGTGGCTCTCGGACCGCTCGTCCTGCGCCATGACGTGTGGGAGGTCTACGACACTCTCGACAGGGCGGCCCAGGGCGGCGAGGGGCGGCGGATGGTCCTGACTGCGGTGGCCGATGAGCGCGGGCGCGTGCTGGCCGCGACCGACCCGCGGCGCGTGCCCATGGACAGCGATATCGCCGCCCTTGCCGGTGACGCGGTGGCGCTGGACGATCTGTCGGTGAACGGGGCGGACCCTGTGCTGAGCCTGCTTGCGCCGCTGATCTATCAGGGGCGCGTCGTCGGGCAGATCGCGACGGAACTGGATGTGTCCGAGCTGCTGTCGGAACGCCGTCAGGCGCTGTTCCTGCTGATCCTTGGCAATGCCATTGCCATCGGGGTGCTGTCGCTGGCGGGGTTCCTGGCGATCCGGACGATGCTTCGTCCGGTCACGACGCTTGCCCAACAGATGACCGAGACGAAGGGCGAACCGCACCCGATCCCCGAGACGGACATCCCGAAGGGCGACGGCGAACTGGCGCGGCTGGCGCGCACCTACAATTCCATGGTCGGCGCCGTGGCCGCCAAGGCAGAGGCCGAAAGGCGTCTGGCGGAACGCGAAAGGTTCGTGGCCCTGGGCCGGCTGTCGTCGTCGCTCGCGCATGAGATCAACAATCCGCTGGGTGGCCTGCTGAACGCGACAGACACGATCCGCAGCTATCCCGACCGCCCCGAGGTGGTGCGGCAGGCCGCCGATCTGCTGGACCGCGGCCTGCGCCATCTGCGCGATGTGACCCGCGCGACGCTGGATCAGAACCGGATCGACCCCGAGGACCGCAGGCTGACGCCCGAGGATTTCGAGGACATCAAGCTCTTGATCCAGCCCGAGGTATCGCGGCTGGCGCTGCACCTCGAATGGTCGGTGGACCCGGCCGCGATCACCGGGCGCGACCTGCCCGCCGGGCCGGTGCGGCAGATCGCACTGAACCTGCTGTTGAACGCATGTGCGGCGGCGGGCCCGTCCGGGCGCGTCGGCCTGATCGCTGGTGCCGGGGCGGGCGATCTGGAGTTGCAGATCACCAACACCGGACCCGCCATGCCGAGGGCGGCACTGGACCGCCTGCTTGGGGACGGTCCGCTGTCGCCGGGCGGGGGCGTTGGGCTCCGGCTTGTCCGCGATCTGGCACGGACCCTCGGCGGAACCATCGATCATGCACATCAGAACGGCGTGACCCGTGTCACCGTCGGTTTGCCGACGTCAACGGAGGCGGCGGATGCTGCGCAATAGATACATCGTTCTTGTCGAGGATGACGAGATCATGGGCGCCTCGCTGGTGCAGCGGCTGGATCTGGAAGGGGCGCAGGTTCTGTGGCTGAAACAGATGGTGCGGGCGCTTGGCGCGATCCGCACCCCCAGAAGGCCGATCGACGCGGTGATCTGCGATATCGGCCTGCCGGACGGGTCGGGGGAAGAGCTGTTTTCAAGGCTCATGCGCACCGGGACACCGCCGCCGTTCCTGTTCATCACCGGGCAGGGCGGCATCGGCCAGGCGGTGCGGCTGATCAAGGCGGGGGCCGCGGATTACGTGACCAAGCCGTTCGAGATGGCGGTCTTTCTGGAACGCCTGAGCCTGCTTGTCGGGCACCGCGAGACAGGGTTTCAGGATGACGACTTTCCGCCCCTGATGGGCGTCTCGGTCGAGGCGCGCCGGGTCGAAGCCCTGATCGCCCGCGCCGCAGAGGCAAGCCATCCCGTCCTGATCCGGGGCGGGCCGGGAACGGGCAAGGACCTTGTGGCGCGGCGCATCCATGACCTGTCGGAGCGGTCCGCCGCCCCCTTCGTTTCGGTCAATCTGGCCCGCGAGGCCGACGCCGAGGCGGCCCTGTTCGGCCGCGGCGGCGGTTTCGATACCGTGGGCGAAGGCACCTTGTTCATCAACGCGGTCAGCAGGATGACCGCAGAGGTCCAGGCGCACCTGCTGGCGCGGCTGGATCGGGCGTTCGACGGCCGGCTGATCGCGGCCTGTGGCAACGACCTTGAGGCGCTGATCGGGCAAGGCACTTTCAATTCCGAACTCTTTTACCGGCTGGCCCGGATCGAAATTCCGATCCCCCCGCTGGGCTCGCGGCCCGAAGATGCCGTCTGGCTGTTGCAGCAGCTGTTCCGCAAGCTGGCCCCGCGCCATGCCCCCGGGCTTACCGGGATCGGCGCGCTGTGCGAAGAGGCCGTGCGCACCCATGACTGGCCGGGCGGCGGTCGGGACCTGCGGGCAAGATTGCTGCGCGGGCTGGCGATGGCGACAGGGCCACTGTTGCAGCCGGCCGATCTGTTTCCCGAACGTCTCGCAGGACCGGAGGACATGATGTCCTTGGCCGAGGCCCGTGAAGCCGCGGAGAAGGCACAGATCATCGCCGCCCTCGACCGGACCGACGGGCAGATCGGCGAGGCGGCCAAGCTCTTGCGGGTCGCCCGCACGACGCTGTGGGAAAAGATGCAGAAACTCGGCCTGTCGGGGCACTGATTACCCCAACTCCCCATGTTCGGATTTCCGAACATCAGATTTTCCCTATTGAAATCATTGGATAGCCGCAGCGCAGCATGCCCGGTTGTGCCATCGCGCGCGCCAGGCGCAGGGGCTAGCCTGCCTCCCACCATCCATCACTTGATGAGCCAGGGAGGAGTCTTGCCAATGAGGTGCAAAAAATTGGTCGACGCGGGACGTCGACAGTTTCTGAGAGGCGGCGTGATGGCGACGGCGGGCGCCGTTGCAGCCACTGTGATGACACCGGAGCAGGCCAAGGCGCAGGGTCTGGCCCGCGTCGACTATCCGGCGAACCGTCTTGCCAATATCGCCGATCTTGTCGTCAACGAACCGATGGACATCGCCTATCCCGATGCCGACAGCCCGGGCGTCCTGCTCAAGCTGGGCCAGGCCGTCGAGGGTGGCGTCGGGCCGGATGGCGATATCGTGGCGTTTTCCGTTCTCTGCCCGCACAAGGGCTGGTATCTGAGCTATTCGCCCGATGACAAGACGCTCAACTGCCCCGGCCACCATTCCCGCTTTGACTGCGAAGCCGGCGGCCAGCAGATCTGGGGCCATGCCACCCAGAACCTGCCGCAATTCGAGCTGCGGGTCGATGATGCCGGCGACATCTATGCCGAAGGCGTGGACGAGCTGATCTATGGCCGCCTGTCGAATGTTCTGGCGTAAGGGGAGATAGAACAATGGCTTACAAGCGTCAGATCGACCGCCTGCCGATCATCCCCGCGGATGCGCAGGAATTCAACGTGACCTGCCACTACTGCATCGTCGGCTGCGGCTACAAGGCCTACACCTGGCCGATGAACAAGCAGGGTGGCCCTGCCCCCGATCAGAACAAGTTCGGCGTGGACCTGGCCCAGCAGCAGGGCACAGAGACCGAGGCCTGGTATGCGCCCTCGATGTATAACGTCGTCCGGCAGAACGGCCGCGACGTGCATCTGGTCGTCAAGCCGGATGTGAACTGCGTCGTGAACTCGGGCCTGGGGTCGATCCGGGGCGCGCGGATGGCCGAAAACCGCCCGTCGAAGGTGACCGGCACGCAGGCGCAGCGCCTGTCCGATCCGCTGGTCTGGCGCAATGGTGTCTGGCAGCCGACCTCGTGGGACGATGCGCTGGACCTTGTCGCCCGCGTCACCGCCAAGGTTGTCACCCAGGGGTCCGAGGATGATCTGGTCGTGTCGATGTTCGACCACGGCGGCAGCGCCGGGGGGTATGAGAACACCTGGGCGACCGGCAAGCTGTATTTCCAGAGCATGAAGGTCCGCAATGCCCGGATCCACAACCGCCCCGCCTATAACTCCGAGGTCCATTCCTCGCGCGACATGGGCGTGGACGAGCTGAACTACGCCTATGAGGATTACGAGCTGACCGACACGATCTTCATGGTCGGCGCCAACTCGATGGAAACGCAGACCAACCTCTACCTCAACCACATGGTCAAGGGGTTGCAGAACGGCGCCAGGATGATCGTCGTCGATCCGCGTCGGACGCTGACCATCGCCTCGTCCGAGCAATTCGCCGGGCCGGGCAATGTGCTGCACCTTGCGATCAAGGAAGGCACGGACATGGCGCTGTTCAACGCCCTCCTGACGCATATCGTCGATCAGGGATGGGTCGATGCCGAGTTCATCGCCAACTCCACCTTCCAGGGCGGCGAGGCGGTGGCGCAGGACGAGGCGCATCCGGCGGGCCTGGGCAGCCTCGACTACGCCATGCAGACCTGCCGCACCTCGCTGGATCAGGCCGCCGAGATCTGCGGCGTGTCGGCCGACGATATCCGCAAGGCCGCCGAATGGATCGCCCAGCCCAAGGATGACGGCAGCCGCCGCAAATGCGTGACGGCGTGCATCACATCTGGGCCTGCGACCACTACAAGACCACGCTCAACGCCTCCGAGTTCAAGCGGGTGCACAAGCGGCGGTCCGACATGGTGAAGGAGGCGATCGATGGTGCCGCGGGCGGCACCCGCGAACAGGTGGTCGATGCCATCGTGTCGGCAATCAACGCCGGTGGCCTGTTCGTGGTGGACGTGGATATCATCCACAGCCAGATCGGCCAGAATGCCCATGTCATCCTTCCGGCCTGCGAAGCCAACGAGATGAACCTCACCTCGATGAACGGCGAGCGGCGCCTGCGGCTGTCCGAGAAATACATGGACCCGTTCGGCAACTCGCGTCCCGACTGCCTGATCGCGGCCGGCATCGCCCAGAACATGGAGCGCGTGCTGCGCGAGATGGGGCATGACGCCTATGCCGACCAGTTCAAGGGCTATGACTGGGCGACCGAGGAAGACGCCTTCATGGACGGCTATCACCAGGGCAACCCGGAAGTGACCTATGAGCGCCTGCGCGCCATGGGCAACAACGGGGTGCAGGAGCCGGTCGTGGGCTTTGCCGATGGCAAGCTGGTGGGCACGACGCGC
>JACXUX010000510.1 GCA_014763725.1 Rhodobacterales bacterium | reverse complement strand
GCGCGCCGTCCAAGACTGCCTGGGCAACAGGGGGCGCAGGATGGACGAACCGAAGCTGATCGCCTTTACCGCCAGCACGGCGCCCGCGGCCCAGTCCGCGCTGGCCGAACTGACGGCGCGCCACGGCCAGGTGCCTCTGCATGCCGCCGACGTGATCGTGGCGCTGGGCGGCGACGGGTTCATGCTGCAGACGCTGCACGACACCCAGGCGCTGGACACGCCCGTCTATGGCATGAACTGCGGCACCATCGGGTTCCTGATGAATACCTATGCGGCCGAGGGGCTGGCCGAACGCCTGGCCGCGGCCGAGGAAGAGGTGATCCACCCGCTGGCGATGAAGGCGGTGACGGTGACGGGCCAGGTGGCCCAGGCGCTGGCGATCAACGAGGTGTCGCTGCTGCGCGCGGGCCCCCAGGCGGCCAAGCTGCGCATCACCGTCGACGGGCGGGTGCGGATGCCCGAGCTGGTCTGCGACGGCGCGCTGGTCTGCACGCCGGCGGGGTCGACCGCCTACAACTATTCCGCGCACGGGCCGATCCTGCCCATCGGGTCGGACGTGCTGGCGCTGACGGCGATGGCGGCCTTTCGTCCGCGGCGCTGGCGCGGGGCGCTGCTGCCCAGTTCGGCGGTGGTGCGGTTCGACGTGCTGGAACCCGACAAGCGCCCGGTGATGGCCGATGCCGACGGCCGGTCGGTGCGCGACGTGCTGTCGGTGGAAATCCGGTCCGAACCCCGCGTGCGCCACCGCATCCTGTTCGACCCCGGCCACGGGCTGGAAGAGCGGCTGCTGAACGAACAGTTCGCCTGACCGCCGGCGCCGCGCGCTATCCGGCGGCGTCGCGCGGGCGCGCCCAGGCCTCGCGCTTGCGATAGAGCGTCGAGGGCGACACATCCAGCACCCGCGCCGCCCGCGGCACCGACCCGCCCATGCGGGCGATGGTGGCCTCGATCACGATCTGCTCGATCTCGGCCAGGGTGCGGCCCACCAGCGCCTCGGGCAGCGGGGCTGCGGGGG
>JACXUX010000177.1 GCA_014763725.1 Rhodobacterales bacterium | reverse complement strand
TTCCTCTCTGCCATCGCTCTCGCCGCAACCGTCATCTTCTGGCTTTGAAATGACAACGAGTCCTGACCCTAAGCGGTCCGCGTCGGCCCTTCTATTCTCACCCGGCGACCGGAAATGGCGCGACCCACCAACCTCCCACCTTTTTCCCACCCCGTTCCCACCTGCACGTCGACCGCATCCGGCACCTTGGGCTCATCGGAAACGATGACCAAGGCGCACAGCGATGCAGATCGAACTTTCCCCTGACGACATTGAAACCATCATCCGCGAAGCCGATGCGGCAGCGCAACGGCTTCGGCGCAAGCTGAGCATCGGCCCGTGGCAGGAGCGGCTGGATCAGATCCTTTCGACGAACGCCAACAAGCCGTCCCGTGAGCGGCTGACCCTGAGCCGGATCTTCGAGGAACTGCGGGGCCCCGGCTACGAGGGCGGCTACGATGCCGTCCGCCGCTATGCCCGCGGCTGGTCGCGCTCGCGCGGGGCGATGACGGCGGAGGCCTACGTATCGCTCCACTACGCGCCGGGCGAGGCCTACCAGTTCGACTGGAGCCACGAGGTCGTGCTGATCGCCGGCGTGACCGTCACCGTGAAGGTGGTGCATGGCCTGATGGCCCGGGACGGCCGCCGCGGTGCCTGTGGGGGGCTGGGATCCGGGGCGCCGTCATCATCTGGAGAACTTGATCGAGGCTGTCGCATGGCACCCGCAAGGGCACCCGCAAGATCGCCCCCCGGGGGCTGCCCCCGCCGCGGGGGCGTTGACTTTCCTCGGGGGTGGTGCACATCACGGCGGCGGTGGAGGGATCGGGAACCCATGCTGGGATATGTGGTCAACACCGGTCGGGGCGAGGGCGACAGCTTTCTGGCGGGGATCGCCGAGGCGCTGGCCGCGCGCGGCCTGGCCGTGGGCGGGGTGGTCCAGACCAATTACGTCTTCGATCCCGAGCGGCGCTGCCACATGGACCTGTGCGTGCTGGGCACCGATCAGGTCGTGCGCATCTCGCAGGATCGCGGGCGGCATGCGCGCGGCTGCCGGCTGGACCCCCAGGGGCTGGCGCTGGCCGTGGGTCAGGTCGAGGCGATGCTGGACCGCGGCCGGATCGCTCTGCTGATCGTCAACAAGTTCGGCAAGTCCGAGCTGGAGGGCGAAGGCTTTCGCGACGTGATCGGCAAGGCGCTGCTGGCCGGGGTGCCGGTGCTGACCATGGTCTCGCCCGGGGCGCGCGACGGTTTTCTGGACTTTGCCGGCGATCTGGCGGTGGAACTGCCCGCCGACGCGGGGGCAGTCCTGAAGTGGTGCCTGGCCCAGGGCGCGGCAGTGGCCTGACCGTCAGGCCGCGCCATGCGGGTCAAAGCCCGCGATCACCACCTCGCGCGTGCGGCAGTCGTCGCAGAGCGTCAGCAGCCGGCGGCGCGCCTCGCCCTCGGGGCCGCTGAACATCCAGTGGCCCTGCAGCTTGTCGGCCACCCGCCGGATGCTGGATGCCGTGCCGAAGGCCTTGCCGCAAGCGGTGCAGCAGAACGGCTCTTCCTCCTTCAGCACGCGGCGCGGCTGGGCCCAGGCGTCAAAGTCGATCTGCGGCGCGATGGTGATCGCCTTCTCCGGGCAGGTGGCGGCGCAGATGCCGCATTGCACGCAGGCGCTTTCGGCAAAGCGCAGCATGGGCCGGTCGGGGTTGTCCGACAGCGCGCCCGCCGGACAGGCGCCCACGCAGGCCAGGCATAGCGTGCAGGCCTGGGTATCCAGCGTGACGGTGCCGAAGGGCGCGCCCGCGGGCAGGGGGATCTGCCGGGCCGGGCGGGGGGCGGTGCGGTTCAGCTCGGCCATGGCCAGCGTCAGCAGGCCGCGCTTGTCCTCGGGCGGCAGGAAGGTCGACCGGTCGGCCCGCAGCCCCGGCGCCGGATGCCACAGCGCGGATTCGAGCGCATCGGGATCGTCGGTCTGAATCAGGGCGCAGGCGGCCTCGGGCAGGCCGGTCGCGGCACAGATCACGCCCATCAGGTCCAGCGTGTCGGTCAGCCCGTCCAGCGGATGCGCAGGCCGGGCCTTGGCCAGGACGCGCACCCCGCCCGCCCCCCAGGCCAGGGCCGCGGCCATGACCTCGGGCCCGAGCTGGGTGGGTTCGTTGATCTGCAGCGGGATCACATGCGCGGGCAGGCCGCGGCCGAAGCGCGCCGCCGCGTCGATCAGCGCCGCGCCATGCGCCTCGTCATGGAACAGGATGACCGGGGCCACCGTCCCGCCGGCCGCGAACCAGGCGCCCAGGCCGCGGCGCAGCCGCTGCGCCACGTTCGCCACGACCGGCAGGGCATAGGCCGCGGCCCCCGTGGGGCAGGCCGCCGCGCACTGGCCGCAGCCGGCGCAGACCGCGGGGTCGATCGCGACCGTATCCCCGGCGGGCTGGATCGCGCCGGTGGGGCACAGGTCGAGGCAGCGGGTGCAGCCGGTCAGCGTATTGCGCGAATGGGCGCAGAGGTCGGGCGTGAAGTCGATGAACTTCGGCTTGTCGAAGGTGCCGACCATCTGCCCCGCCGCCGCGACCAGCCGGGCCACCGCCGCCGGGTCGCGCGGATCGGCGCGGAAATAGCCGGGCCGGGTTTCGTCGAACAGCGCCCGCCCGCCGGTCAGGTCGATCACCAGATCGCAGCGCGACACCGCGCCGTCGCGGGCGGGGCCGAAGTCCATCCGCGCGCGCGACGACGGCGCGGGCGCGGCATAGGCGTTCACCGTCAGCGCAAAGGCCCCCAGATGGCCGGTGGCCTGCGCGATGCGGCCCTGCAGCACGGGCCAGGTGGTCTGGCGCGGCGGCGCCACATCCGCCCCGGGTTGCAGCAGCACGGTGATGTCCAGCTGGTCCGACAGGTCGCGCGCGACCTGCAGCGCGACCTCGTCCCGGCCCAGGATCAGGGCGACGCCGTTGCTGTCCAGCGTGACCACCTCGAACGGGGTCGCCTCGACCTCGGCCATGGCCAGGATCGCGGCCATCTTGGGGGCGGCGCGCGCCCCGTCCTGCGACCAGCCGGCCGTCTCGCGGATGTTGGCGAAACGCAGGGCGCCGGTGAAGCCCTGTTCCTCGGCCACCTCGGCGAACAGGGGGGCCTCCTGCGTGCAGGCGACCGTGACATCGGCGAACTGGCCCAGGGCGGCGCGGAAATGGTCCAGCTGCGCCCGGCACAACTGGCTGGCCGGCTTGCCCGCCGCGCCCAGCGTTTCGGGCGACAGGGTCATCGTGCCTTCGCAGGTGCAGATCAGTCGGGCGTCGGTCATGTCGGGCGGGGCCTTTTCGCTGGGCCTTGGCTGGACTATCTGGGTAGATGTAATCCAGTCTGCCCGCCAAGGGTAGCGCCGACGAGGGGAAAAATGCGATCCGCCACCGCCAGCACAGGGACCGATCCGCGCCTGCCGCCCGCCTTCACGCTGCACCGGACCGGGGTGCGCGACGTGCTGGCCGAAGGGGCGCGCATCGCGCCCGACATGGGGGCGGGCACGCTGGTGCTGCACCAGTCGCCCGGGCTGCTGGCCCTTGCCGTGGTGCTGGAACCCGAACAGCCGCTGGCCGAGGCGCGGCGCGCCTTCCTGCTGGGGATGACGGCGCTGGCCGATGCGCTGGCCGCCCATTGCCCGCCCGAACGGCCCGTGCGGCTGGTCTGGCCCGATCAGGTGGTCTATGACGGCGCGCGGCTGGGCGGCGGGCGGTTCGCCGTGGCGCCCGGCTGCGCCGGGGATCAGGTGCCCGACTGGATGGTCTTTGCCGCCGAGCTGATCGCCGACCGGGATGATCTGGAGGAACCGGGGCGCTTTCCGGGCTCGACCTCGCTGCAGGAAGAGCTGTTCGATCCCGCAGAGGAGATCGTGGCCACCTTCGCCTCATACCTGATGCTGTATTTCGACCGCTGGGCGCATGACGGGTTCGACGCGGTGGCGAACCGCTATCTGATGCGGGTCGATCCGCCGCTGCTGCGCGGCATGCGCCGGATCGAGGGCGACCGGCTGGTGGAACTGACCCCCTCGGGCGGCGGCCGACGCACCCCCCCCTTGGTCGAGGCGCTGGCCGCGCAGGACTGGCGCGATGCGACGGGGCCACTGCGGTGACGCGGCTGCCCCGCACCATCCGGCTGGACCCCTCGGACAAGGTGGTCTTCGCCCAGGCGGCCGAGCCGGGGGAGTGGGCCGTGCCCGGCACCTTCCTGTTCTGGGGCCGGGCCCCCGAAAGCCTGTCGCGGAAAGAGGCGATCGCCTTCCGGTCGGGCTTTCTGGGGGTGGACAGTTTCGGCCATTCCACCCTGGTCGCCGTCCAGGAGGCCCGCCCCGAGGAGCGCGCAGCCCTGGTCGAACGGCTGGCCGCGCAGCTGGTGGCGCATCTGGGCGCGCCCTCGCTGGCCGCCGCCTGGCCTGCGGCCGAGGAAGAGGTGGCGCTGGCCGAAAGCCTCTGCCGCGACCATGCGCTGAACACGCTGCTGGCGCTGCACCGCCGGCATGAGGACGGCGCGATCCGCGAGCAGTTCCGCTCGCTGCGGCCGCGCGACGAAACCGCCTTTTCCGCAAGCCATCTGCAGGGCCATGACCGCGCCTTCCAGTTTTTCGAGGAAGAGGTCGAGGATCACGTCGATCTGTTCGATCTGAGGGGGCAGGACTGATGCCGGAATTCTGGGTCGCCTCGGGGCACCATCTGACGCGGCTGGACGCCCGGGGCCGGATGGTGGTGACGGACGAACTGCTGTTGGCCTGGCTGGCGCGGCCGGAACTGCTGCCCCCGCCCGAGGCCTGCGCCGCCGAACGCGCGCTGCATGCGCGGCTGATGCAATCGCCGCGCGCCCCGGTGCCCGAGGTGGAACTGGCCGCGCTGAAGGATGCGGATGCGCAGGAAAACTGGCGCCAGTTCCTGATGCTGCGCGACCGGCTGCTGCGCGCGGGCGCGATCGAGGACGGCTATGCCGCGATCATGGCCGAGGGTCTGCGCCTGCCGGTCGTCTTCCTGAACCAGCTGGTCCAGCTGATCCTGCGCAATGCGCTGGACGGCTGTCAGGACCCCCAGGTGCTGCGCGCCGCCGAATGCCTGTTCCGGCCGCAGCGCGGCCATGTCAAGGACGGCAAGCTGCTCATGGCCGATGACGAACTGGTCGGCCTGTTCGAGGCCGAGATGAACGCCTCGCCCCTGACGGCGATGTTCAAGGGCGGGGTCGAGGGGCTGGATGTGCTGGGCGGCGGCAACGAATGGACCTACTGGTCGCGGTCGGATGCCCATTCCACTGTGCTGAACTTTGGCGGCGACCCCGAGGCGCGGCGCGGCATGGCCCAGGCGCTGGAGGCGTTCCTGCGCCACATGCTGGGCCTGGCCGTCACCATCACCCCGCAATCCCGGGCCGAGAATGTGGAACTGTCCTGGTATGTGGGCCTCGACCCGGTCGGCACGGCCATTGGCGATGCGCTCTGGCACGGGCGGCCGATGCCGGGCACACTGGTCGGGCTGTTCCGGCTGGAGTTCGCCGAGGCCGCGGCGGTCCGTCCCGGGCTGGCGGGCAAGCCGGTCTGGCTGATCCTGGGGATGGGGGCCGACAAGACGCTGCGGATGAAGCCGCAGAACCTGCTGTCCGGGCTGCCGCTGGCCGCCCCGGCGCTGCACTAGGGGGAAGCCTGTGCCCAAGGAAATCCTGCGCCTGGGGGTTCTGGCCCAGCGTCGCCCGCCCGTCACCCGCTGGGGCAAGGGCGAACTGCGGCCGTTGGCCGTCCTGCCCGCGGAACCCGCGACGCCGCCGCATACCGCCGTCTCGGCCGATGGCGGGGTCGAAACCTGGTATCTGGGCGGGCGCGACCTGGCGCTGTGGTCGGGCGACACGGGGCATCACCGGGACAACCTATCCTCGGGCCGGCCGTCGGTCTGGGTCGCGCTGCGCGGGGCCGATCCGGCGACGGCCGAGATCGTCTGCCTGACCGCCGACCCCTATGAAGGCGAGGGCCTCGCCTCGGACCTGGATCTGATCGTCGAGGCGGTGCCGATGCCCGACGCGGTGCAGGCGC
>JACXUX010000508.1 GCA_014763725.1 Rhodobacterales bacterium | reverse complement strand
GGAAGCACCGCCAAGATCTTCTCCATCGAGAGTTCCGGCAGGCTCGGGGCAGGAAGTGAGGACGGGATCCCACCGAACTTGGTGCCGATGGTCTGAACCGGCAGCCCAAGAAGCGCGACGACTGCCGCCGCGACCGCGACCGCGATCAGCATGCCAGGCCAATGGGGACGCCATCGGCGCAGGCCGAGAATGATGCCGACCGTCGCGACAGACAGCAGAACAGCCGCGGGCGTGATACTGTCCCGGGCCGCCCAAAGTACGGGCAGTTTTTCAAGTAGCTCACCGGGCTCATGATCGAGCGTCAGGCCGAAGAGCTCCTTGATCTGGCTGGCGAAGATGATCACCGCGATCCCAGCCGTGAACCCGACAGTGACTGGGAAGGGAATAAACTTGATGAAGGTGCCAAGCCGCAGGAACCCGACTGCAGTCAGCATCAAGCCCGACAGGAAGGTTGCGAGGATCAGCCCGTCCATTCCGTGCAGTGCGACGGTACTGGCCACCAGCACGATGAAGGCACCAGCTGGGCCACCGATCTGGAAGCGCGAACCGCCAAGACACCTTTGAGGGTAGCAGCGGGATCGTCGGCTTTTTGTCGGCGGTCGCCGTCGCGTGTTGAGTTTTTCAATGTCTGGGTGGAGGCACCTTGAGGCGCACACCGCGTCCGCCCGTCGTGCTGACGGAGCCTTCTCCAATGAGTTCTGCCCCGGCAAGCTCAAGCGCTGCAATGACCTTGGTCAGGCTGTCGACCACGCCGCGCACATTGCCGGTGCTTGCCTCCATGCGCTGAATCGTCGGCACGGAAAGCCCTGCCAGTTCGGCCAGGGTCTTCTGGTCGATACCGAGCAAAGCACGAGCAGCGCGCATTTGGGGGCCAGTGATCATGAGGTATCCTGTGAATGGGATGACCCCTATCTAAACCGTTATCTTTGATATGTCAAATATCAATATACGTGGTTTCAATATGCATCCGTCTGTCTCCATCCCCTATGTGGGGATCCACATCGGGGATTTCGTCTCACAAGGATTTCAGGAACGCCATCAGGTCTTTGTCCTCCTTCCACGAGCGCCCTGGCCTCTGTTGGCCGACTGCGCAGAGCGCAACGGCGTTGGCTTTCAGCGTCAGGTCGATCTCGGCATAAATGTTGGTCGTGTTGATGGGGCATGCATGTCATCAACAAAGACGCGGCCCTCACAAAGGCGCTTCCCGTTGTTCCGTTGTTTCACAACCGAAAGACACTGCGTGCCGCCGTGGCAGATGCTTTGAGGCACCAAACGCCTTTAACAATTATTCCAGATACTCGCGCTCGTCCTCTGCTGACAGCGGTTGGGACGCACCTATTGCCGCGTAGAATGCATCAAGTGCCTCAAGCGACGAAGCAGGTGCATAGCCATCGTCCCCTGAGCCTGTCGCCATCGCAAATCGCAAGGACCAGTCGTCGCCGTTTCGACAGGCTACTCCGACATGGCCGCCTCTTCCCTCTGCTCCTGTCTCGTACTCTCGACAGAACGCGCCCGTATCATTGGTGAAAGATGAAATAACTCTGACGCGCGCTCCTTCGGGCAGGCCAGCCTCTGCCCCTGAGGGC
>JACXUX010000507.1 GCA_014763725.1 Rhodobacterales bacterium | reverse complement strand
TTTCATGTAGGCGGGGCCTTCCCCGGCCCATCGCCAGCGCTCGAGCGTGCGGTGCGAGATCGTCCAGCGCCGCGCGAGCTCCTTCTGTGTGAGGCAGGTCTTCTGCTGCATCGTCGTCTCCCGATGTCGTTTGTCGGGAGCACGATGCGAAATCCCGTGAGGGGATGTCGTCAGGATTGGAGTGGGATATGGAGGGGGATTGTCAGGAGCCTTTCAATCCAAGGGAGAACGGCTCTGTGGTGGATCGCCATCCCCCTCTCATCCCCCGGCGCATCCCACCGCAGGGGATGGGGTGGACACGCGGATGGGAGAGTTGGCGCGAGATCAGAGCCCGAGCAGGCGATAGGCGCCGCGGCCGTCCGACTCGATCAGGAGGCGCCAGTTCTTCTTCGACTTGAAGACATCGGACATCTTAAGGCTGCGCGAGCCTGCGGCGGCGAGGATCGCCTTGCCACTCTGCCAGGGCTCGCCGCGCTCGGCCGCCTCGTGCAGCGCACGCACGACCTGCGCTTGGATCGCACCCAGCCGGAAGTGCTGACCGTTGCAGCGGACATCCTGGTAGTCCGCGGAGGCATGGAACGCGCCGGGCCGTGGGCCGGCAGCCGCTCCGGCAAATCCGGTCTCGGCCTCGAAGCGGTCACGCTCGTCCCGCCTGAGGAAAAGATCGCGCTGCCGAACGGTGATGAGCTCTCGCTCCCCTGTCAGGCAGGCATAGTCGGCCTTGTGCGAGCGGAAGCGGCTGAGCTTCACCTCGCCATGGCGGAACAGCTGGAAAACGTCATGGGCATGGAGATCCAGGAGCCCGCTGAACGGGCCCCGCTCGAAGGGGACGGAGAATCGCTCCCCCTCTGGTGTCTCCTCGTAGTCGCCGAACTCGACGGCCAGGTTGAACACCCGGATCGACAGCCGCAGCTGGTCGTTCTCGGCGAGGTAGACGAGGTCCGCCTCGGACATGGACCAGCGCTCGAGGATCTCCGGCAGGGTGAAATACGACTTCTCGATCTCCATCCGGACCCCCGATTCCCATGTGC
>JACXUX010000176.1 GCA_014763725.1 Rhodobacterales bacterium | reverse complement strand
AACCCCGACCGTGTGCTGGGCCTGGAACTGCGCGAGGGCGCCTGGGCGGGTGTCACGGGCAAGGTGCGCAAGGCCACGGATCCGGCGACGGATTGAAACCGGGCGCGGGCATCCCCATTCTCCACGGTATGCCCGATCCCGTGATGAAACTGGTGAATCCCGACAATCCGCCGCCGGCGCTGGACGACGCCGCGCGCGCGGCCGTGGCCGCGCTGGCGCTGCGGCAGCGGCGCGCCCGTGGCGTGGTGATGACGGCGATCACCTTCGTCGGCGGCCAGGTCGAGGACGGGATGAAGATGATCCCCAAGGGCTTGCGCGACCAGATCGACCGCGCCGCGCGGCTTGCGCTCGAGAAAAGCTACGATCTGGCCGGGCGCAGCCGCGGCGGGATCGGGGCCCGCATCGCCTCGGACCGGGCGCACAAGGTGCTGGCCGCGATCTCGGGTGCAATCGGCGGGCTGGGTGGCCTGCCCACGGCGCTGGCCGAACTGCCGGTGGCCACGACCGTGATCTTCCGCGCGGTGCAGCGGGTGGCCGCCGAACATGGCGAGGATCCGGCCAGCGCCGAGACGCGGATGGAATGCCTGCGGGTCTTTGGCGCGGGCGGCCCGGGGGAGGGCGACGACGGCATCGACACCACCTTCATCGGCGCGCGGCTGTCGCTGACGGGTCCTGCGCTCCATGCGCTGATCGCCCGCGTCGCGCCGCGGTTTGCCACCGTCCTGGCCCAGAAACTTGCCGCGCAGGCGGTGCCGGTGCTGGGCGCGGCGGCCGGGGCTGGCACCAACCTGGCCTTCACCGATTATTACGTCGAGATGGCGCATGTCCATTTCGGCCTGCGCCGGCTCATCCGCACGCATGGCGAGGATCAGGTGCTCGACCATTTCCACAAGGTGCTCGCCGAAGGCCGCCTGCCCGTCAACCGGGCCTGAGCGGCCTCAGGCGACGGTGGCCAGCCAGCTTGTCAGCGCGCCGCGGACCGAGGCCGCGGCATCGGCGCGCGCCCCGTCGATCACCGCGCGCACATCGTCCAGCCGCACCCGCCGCAAGAGGTGCTTGACCGGCCCGATCGAGGCCGGCCGCATCGACAGCATCCGGAAGCCCATCGCGGCGAGTGCCAGCGCCTCGACCGGGCGGCCGGCATCCTCGCCGCAATAGGACAGGGCGGTGCCGGTTTCGGCACAGCGCGCGACCACCCCCGACAGGAACCGCAGATAGCCCGTGTTCAGCGTGTCATAGCGCCGACGCACCCGCTCGTTTTCCCGGTCGGCGGCAAAGAAGAACTGCTTCAGGTCGTTGCCGCCCACCGACAGGAAGTCGACCGTTTCAAAGAAGCTGCGCGGCGCATAGGCCAGGCTCGGCGTCTCCAGCATCGCGCCCACCTCGATGCGTTCGGGCAAGGGATGGCCCAGCGACCGTTCGCGGTGGATCTCCTTCAGCAGGAAGGCGCGCGCCTCGGCGAATTCCGATCCCTGCGCGACAAAGGGGAACATCACCGTCAGCGGCCGACCCTGCGCCGCGCGGATCAGCGCCTGCAGCTGCATCCGCAGCACGCCGGGCTTGTCCAGCCCGACCCGGATCGCGCGCCAGCCCATGGCGGGGTTGGGCTCGTCGGCGGGCTTCATGTAGGGCAGGACCTTGTCCGACCCGATGTCCAGCGTGCGGAAGGCCACGCGCCGCCCGCCCGCGGCATCCATCACCCGGGCGTAAAGCCGCGCCAGCTCATCCCGCTTGGGCATCTGGCTGCGCACCAGGAACTGCAGTTCGGTCCGGAACAGGCCCACGCCCTCGGCCCCCGACCCCTCGAGGCTGGGCAGATCGGCCATCAGGCCCGCGTTCATGTGCAGGCTGACCGTGGTGCCGCAGGCCGCGGTGGCGGGCAGGTCGCGCAGGTCGGCATAGCGCTTCTGCGCCTCGGTCTGCATCGCGATCTTGTCGCGAAAGGCCGCGGCGACGGTATCCTCGGGGCGCAGATGGGCGATGCCCTGATCGCCGTCGACCAGGATCGCATCGCCGTTCAGCGCCTCGGAGGTGATGCGTTCGGCATGGATCACCAGCGGGATGGCCAGCGCACGCGCCACCACCGCGGCATGGCTGCCGACCGAGCCTTCCTCAAGCACCACGCCGCGCAGCTTGCGGCCGTATTCCAGCAGTTCACCGGGCCCGATGTTGCGCGCCACCAGCACCGGATCATCGGGCATGGCGGCGCCGGTGTCCTGGCCCTGGCCGGTCAGGATGCGCAACAGCCGGTTCGACAGGTCGTCCAGGTCGTGCAGCCGGTCGCGCAGATAGGTGTCCTCGACCTGTTCCAGCCGGGCGCGGGTGGTGGACTGTTCCTTTTCCACCGCCGCCTCGGCCGACAGGCCCAGGGCGATGTCCTCCTCCATCCGGCGCAGCCAGCCGCGCGAATTGGCGAACATGCGATAGGCGTCCAGCACCTGGCGCTGTTCCTTGTCCAGGCTGGCGGCCGACATCAGGTCGTCGATCGACACCCGCAACTGCGCCACCGCGGCGCGCAGCCGTTCGGTTTCGCGCTCCGGATCGTCGGCGACGGGGTTGGTGACCACCACGCGCGGTTCGTGCAGCCAGACCCGGCCCTCGGCCGCGCCTTCCTGGCCCGTGGCCCCGCGGAAGGTGATCGGCTGCTTGTGCAGCGTGCCCAAGCTTTCGCCGGTGGGGCCGGAAAAGGCGCCCAGTTCGGTCATCTCGGCCAGCACCATGGCCACGACTTCCAGGGCGTAGACCTCGTCCTCGGAATACTGGCGGGCCTCTTTCGACTGCACGACCAGCACGCCGAGCTTTTCGCCCACCCGCTGGATCGGCACGCCGAGGAAGCTGGAATAGATCTCCTCGCCCGTTTCGGGCATGAAGCGGAAGCCCTTCTCGGCGGGCGCATTGCCGGTGTTCACGGGGGTGGCGGTGCGGGCCACGCGGCCGACCAGACCCTCACCCAGCTTTATCCGGGTCTTGTGGACGGCGGCCTTGTTCAGACCTTCGGTCGCGCACAGTTCCAGCGTGTCGGCATCGCGGAACAGGTAGATCGAGCAGACCTCGGTCTGCATCGAATCCGCGATCAGATGGGTGATGCGGTCCAGCCTGTCCTGCCCCTGTCCGGGCAGGGCCAGACTGTCGCGCAGCCGGCGCAACAACTTGCGGCTTTCGCTCTCGCCCCGATCCGGCATGGCCCCCCGGCGGTCTGCGGCGGTTCAGTCCGCCTTGTCCAGTCCGAAGGCATCATGGAGCGCCTGCACGGCGAGTTCCATATATTTCCGGTCGATCAGCACCGAAATCTTGATCTCGGAGGTTGAGATGACCTTGATGTTGATGCCTTCGGCGGCCAGCGCCCGGAAGGTGGTGGCCGCCACGCCGACCGCGCTGCGCATGCCGATGCCCACGACGCTGACCTTGGCTACATCGGTGTCGACGATCAGTTCGTCATAGGCGATCAGGCCCGCGGCGCGGGCATCCTCCATCGCCTTGCGGGCGCGGGGCACCTGGTTGACCGGGCAGGAAAAGGTCATGTCGGTGACGGCGCCGGGATGGGCCTCGTCATAGTCCTTTTCGCTGATGTTCTGCACGATCATGTCGACGTTCACCCCGGCATCGGCCAGCGGCCCGAAGATGGCCGAGGCGACGCCCGGCCGGTCCTCGATGGTGAACAGCGTGATCTTGGCTTCCTCGCGGGAAAAGGCCACGCCCGAGACGACCTTCGATTCCATGATTTCCTCCTCGTCGCAGACCAGCGTGCCGGAATGTTCGTCGGTGTCCTCGAACGAGGACAGCACCCGCAGCCGCACCTTGTAGCGCATGGCCAGTTCGACCGACCGCGTCTGCAGCACCTTGGCGCCCAGGGATGCCAGTTCCAGCATCTCTTCAAAGGCGATCCTGTCCAGCTTGCGCGCCTTGGCGCTGATCCGCGGGTCGGTGGTATAGACGCCGTCCACATCGGTGTAGATGTCGCAGCGTTCCGCACCGAAGGCCGCGGCAAAGGCCACCGCGGTCGTGTCCGACCCGCCGCGGCCCAGCGTGGTGATCCGCCCCTCGGGGCTGACCCCCTGGAAGCCCGCGACGACCGCGACCTTCATGCCCTCGGCGAACTTGCGGTCGATGTTGTCGCGCGGGATGCTGACGAAGCGGGCGCTGCCGTGCTGGCTGGTGGTGTTGATCGGCACCTGCCAGCCCTGCCAGGACCGCGCGGGGATGCCCATCTCCTGCAGGCGCAGCGCCATCAGGCCCGCGGTCACATTCTCGCCGCTGGCCACGACCGCGTCGTATTCGCGCGCGTCATACAGTTTCGACGTGCCCTCGACATAGGCCACCAGTTCGTTGGTCTTGCCCGACATGGCGCTGACGATGACGATGACGTCATAGCCGCGCTCGACCTCGCGCTGCACCTTGCGGGCGGCGTTTTCGATCCGCGCCAGATCGGCGACCGAGGTTCCGCCGAATTTCATCACGAGAAGCGGCATTCTGCCCCCCAGGGTCGCCCGAAAATCAGCGCGCTTCTATGCGCGGCAGGGCCCAGGGGCAAGGGCCAAGGCAGCGGCCGACACGGTTCTGTCGCATCTCCGTGGCAGGCTCTGCCGCCAACATGGCCGCAGGGCAGGGGACAGGGATGGATCAGGCATCGGACCGCATCGGGGGCGCGGGTGTGCAGGTCGCGGCAGCGCCCGACCAGGCCGCGCGGATCGCGGCCCTGCTGGCTGCCCTGCACGACCTGCGCGCCCGCGTGGCCGCCGCGGGCAACGCCCGCCTGGCGGCCTGGGCCCCGCAGATCCGGCGCGACGACTTCCACGCCTCGGCCGCGAATCTGGCCGACTGGCTGGCGCTGCGGGCCGAGGATCTGACACCGCTGCAGGCGCCGCTGGCGCAGCTGGGCCTGTCCTCGCTGGGCCGGATGGACGGGCATGTGCGCCCCGCGCTGGATGCCGTGATCGCCACGCTGTCGGTGCTGGCGGGCCGGCCGCGCCCCGACTGGCCGCCGGTCGCGCAGTTCACCGCGCCGCCCGCGCTGCTGGCCGCGCGGCGCGATGCGCTGTTCGGCGCGCGCGACCGCGGCCCGGGCACCCGGATCATGGTCACTCTGCCGTCCGAGGCCGCCGCGAACGGCGCCCTGGTCCGCCGCCTGGTGGCCGAGGGCACCGATTGCGTCCGCATCAACTGCGCCCATGACACGCCCGCCGACTGGGTCGCCATGATCGGCCATGTCCGCGCCGCCGCCGCGGCCGAAGGCCGGCCCGTCCCGGTCAGCATGGACCTGGGCGGCCCCAAGTTCCGCCTGCGCCGCGTGCGCGACAAGGCCGGTACCCGCCTGACCCCGGGCGACCGCTTCGCGCTGGCGGTCTCCGACGACGCCCTGCCGCACGGCCTGCCCGCCGCCACGCTCAGCCATGCCGCCCTGGTCGAGGCGCTGCGCCCCGGCGCGCAGCTCTCGCTCGACGACGGCAAGCTCTGGGCCGAGGTCGTCGACCTCTCGCCCGGGGTGGCGCGGCTGCAGGTCACCCGCGCCCCGGCCAAGGGGTTCCGCCTGAAGCCCGAAAAGGGCGTGAACCTGCCCGGCGCCGACCTGCGCGTGGCCGCGCTGACCGACGACGATCTGGCCGCGCTCGACACCGTGGCGCAGCACGCCGACATCGTGGCCTATTCCTTCGTCCAGACGGTCGCGGATGTCCGCCGGCTCCAGGACGAACTCGACCGCCGCTGCGGCCCGGGCCGGGGGCCGGCGATCCTGCTCAAGATCGAAACCCCGCTCGCGCTCCGCGCGCTGCCCGACCTGATCGTGGCCGCCGGCGCCGAACGCCCCGTCGCGGTGATGATCGCGCGCGGCGATCTGGCGGTCGAGATCGGCTTCGACCGGCTGTCCGAGATCCAGGAGGAACTGCTCTGGCTCTGCGCCGCGGCCCAGGTGCCGGTGGTCTGGGCCACCCAGGTGCTGGAAGGCATGGTCAAGGAAGGCCAGGCCACGCGGGCCGAGGTGACCGACGCCGCCATGGCCCAGCGCGCCGAATGCGTCATGCTGAACAAGGGCCCCTACCTGCCCGAGGCGGTGGTCTTCCTGCGCGG
>JACXUX010000506.1 GCA_014763725.1 Rhodobacterales bacterium | reverse complement strand
AAACCAAAAGTTCATTAAATTACAATTGTTAAAGTCAACAACTAAATAACTACAATTATTTACAAGGACTACTGGATTTTAATGTAGGGATACATTAAATAAGGTAGTGAAGCGAATTAGAATAAAAGATATTAAGGGCCATAGGTGGATGCCTTGGCTGGTAGAGGCGATGAAAGACGTACTAGGCTGCGAAAAGCCTCGGGGAGCTGCCAAGAAGCTTTGATCCGGGGATTTCTGAATGGGGCAACCCAACATGGAGAGATTCATGTTACCCTACGGGGGGCGAACCAAGGGAAGTGAAACATCTCAGTACCTTGAGGAAAAGAAATCAATTGAGATTCCGGGAGTAGCGGCGAGCGAAACTGGAGTAGGGCGGATAGTGATAATATATTTGTTAGCTAAAGGATCTGGAAAGTTCCGGCATAGAGGGTGATACTCCCGTAAGCGAAAACATTTATATGGTACTAGACTATCGAACGAGTAGGTCGGGACACGTGTTATCTTGACTGAATATGGGGGGACCACCCTCCAACCCTAAATACTACTACCAGACCGATAGCGAACAAGTACCGTGAGGGAAAGGTGAAAAGGACTGCGGTGAGCAGAGTGAAATAGAACCTGAAACCTATGGCTTACAATCATTCGGAGCACTATTATAAAGTGTGACGGACTGCCTTTTGCATAATGAGCCTGCGAGTTGTGGTATCTGGCAAGGTTAAGCGAACGCGAAGCCGTAGCGAAAGCGAGTCTTAATAGGGCGTTGCCACCTCACTGATACCATTTAGATATTTTAGCAATCATATCTAAAAGATAGAGTTTCTAAATTTGTGAAGTGCGATACAGGTATCGTGCTTTATCAATTTAGGAAGTATATCGAAGAGAGATGATTGTTACAAGTAATGATTTTATAAACAGTCATTAAGCACAGAATTTTCTATCAGCATACTACAGTATGCTTGATAAAAAAGTTCTGCACTTACTAACTATTTCTAAAACCACTAAAATAACTAAATGGTATCAGTGAGGTGGCACAAG
>JACXUX010000175.1 GCA_014763725.1 Rhodobacterales bacterium | reverse complement strand
AGGCCCGCATCCCCCCGCGCATCAGAACTGCGTCGAGATCGCCAGGTCGAAGCTCTGCTCGCGGTCGTAGCTTTCCTTCTGCAGCGCCTTGGAGAAGTTGAACCGCAGGGGGCCCACGGGCGTTTCCCAGAACACCGAGAAGCCGACCGAGGACCGCAGCGCGAACCCGTCATCGACGATGTCCAGCCCGTCGGTGCTGCTCAGCCCGCCGTCGACGGTCTCGAGGCTCCAGACCGAACCCACGTCGAAGAACAGCCCGCCCTTGACGCCGTATTCCTCGGGCAGGCCCAGGGGGAAGTCGGCCTCGAACCGGGCGACGGCGAAGATGTCGCCGCCCAGGGCATCCTTGTTCGTGACATTCAGATCGCGCGGACCCAGGCCGTTGTATTCGAAGCCGCGGATCTTGCCGTTGCCGAAGAAGCGGTCGGTGACGCGCGTGCTGTCGCCGCCGAAGCTGTTGATGATCCCGCCATCGACGATGGCGCGCAGCGTCAGTTCCTCGTTCATCACGCGGCGTTCGGCCAGCGCCAGCGCCGTGGTGCGGATGAACTTGGTATCGCCGCCCAGGCCCCCGAAGTCCTGGCTGAGGCGGAACAGATAGCCGCTGTTGGGGTCGATGCCGGTGCGGCGGCTGTCATAGGACCAGGTATAGCCGACCGAACTGGACACCAGCGCCCCGCGCGCCTCTTCGTCGCGCAGGATGACGGACGAACCCGAGGAGAACTCGTTCTCGGGCGTGGAGGGGTCGTCGGGCTGTCCGGTGTCCAGGTTTTTCAGCAGGTCTTCCGAGATGCGGTAGCGCAGCTCCAGCCGGGTGTTCTCGCCCGTCGGGAATTCGAGCGAGGGGCTGAAGCCGATGTTGCGCGTGTCGTAATCGGCATATTCGTCGTTCGTGACGGTATAGTAGGCATTCAGCCGCAGCCGCAGGTCGCGGTCCAGGAAGCCCGGTTCGACAAAGTTGATGTAGGAATTGGTCGAATCCTGCGTGCTGCCGATGCTGACGCCCAGCGTCTGGCCGCGGCCCAGGAAGTTCTGTTCGGAAAAGCCGAAGGTCAGGCCCAGGCCCGCGCTGACGCCGAAGCTGGCCCCGATCGAGACCGACCCGGTCGGCTGTTCCTCGACATCGACGTTGACGATGACCTGATCGGGGGCGCTGCCCTGTTCGGCCTCGACATTGGCCTGGGTGAAATAGCCCAGGGCGCGGATGCGTTCGGCCGCCTGGCGGATTTCGCGCGGGTTGAAGGGGTCGCCCTCGACCGTGCGGAACTGGCGGCGCACCACCTGGTCCAGCGTGGTCGTGTTGCCCTCGATGTCGATGCGCTCGACGAACAGCCGCTTGCCCCGGACGATGGCGAATTCCACGTCCAGCGTCTGGTCGCGGTCGTTGCGGGTGATGCGCGGCTCGAACTGGACGAAGGTCAGGCCCTTGCGCACCGCCAGGTTTTCCAGCCGGATGATGTTGTTTTCCACGATCGTGGGCGAATAGGTCACGCCCGGGCGCAGCCGCAGCACGGCCTCGAACTCGGCCGGGTCGATCTCGGGGATGTCGGACACCATGGTGACCTGCCCCACGCGGAAGCTCTGGCCCTCGCGGATGGTGAAGGTGACGAAGGTGCCGTCGCGTTCGCGGCTGAATTCGGCGGTGGCGTCCAGCACCTCGAAGTCGATGTAGCCGCGCGCGGCGTAGAAGTCGCGCAGAAGCTGCTTGTCCAGCTCGATCCGGTCGGCCACGAAGACGTCGGACTGCATCAGCTGGCGCAGCAGGCCCGCCTGCTTGGTTTCCAGCACCTGGCGCAGGCGGCGGTCGGAATAGGCGCGGTTGCCGACAAAGGACAGCCGTTCGATTTCCACCACGCGGCCTTCGCGGATCTCGAACACCAGATCGACGCGGTTGCCGTCGCGGCGGATGATGCGCGGCTCCACCGCCGCGGCCAGGCGGCCCTGCTGGCGATAGGCCTCGATGATGGTCAGCGCATCGGCCTCGGCCAGGCTGGGCGAATAGACCCGGCGCGACTGCGACTGGATCAGGCCCGAAAGGACCTCGTCGCTCAGCCGGGCGTTGCCCTCGAAGTTGATGACGTTGACGGTGGGGTATTCCTGGACGCGGATCACCAGCACCCCGCCCTGGGGCAGGATCTCGACCGTCTCGAACAGGCCGGAATTGACGATGCGCTGATAGGCGTCGTTCAGCTCGCCCGCGGTCAGCGCCTGGCCCGGGCCTATCCCGGCATAGGACTGGACCGTGGCGGCATCGACGCGTTCGTTGCCCTCGACCCGGATCCGGGTGAACCGAAAGTCCTGCGCCAGGACGGGCGGGGCCGCGGTCAGCGCCAGACCCAGCACCAGGGCGGATGCGGCAAGCCCCCGCAGCACCCCCGCCCCGCGCCCGGCCCGTGCCAATTCCTGCCCCGCGCGGCTGTGCTGCTGCATCGTCTGTCCCACCCGTCCGTCCGACTGCTGACCTGACTAGCGGCACACAGGCCCGATGTCAAAACATCGCCCGCCGGAAAGCGCGCCCCGCGCAAGGTCCCGCCGGGCCGTCAGGGCCGGATCAGCACCGACCCCAGGAAGGCCCCCGCCAGCAGGCCCACGACGACCGTGCCCAGCGAAAACAGACGGTCCCAGTTCAGGCCCATCAACAGCGTCAGACCGCGATACCCGTTCATCACCAGCTGCATCGGTCACCTCCTGCCGTGCGGGCTGCAGATGTTCCTGCAATGCCATGGCAATGTGGCGCGATTTGGGCCGGTGCGGGGCGATTGTCGTCAGGGGCAGAACAGATCGTTCGTCAGCGCGAACACCATCAGCGTCAGCAGGATGGCCAGCCCCGCCGACATCAGGATGCGCAGCGCCCGGTCGCTGGGCGGCTTGCCGGTCGTGGCCTCCCACACATGAAAGACCAGATGTCCGCCGTCCAGCACCGGCACCGGGAACAGGTTCAGCAGCCCCACGGCCGTGGACAGCATGGCGATGAACCAGATGAAGCTGACCAGCCCCTGCGAGGCCGCCGCGCCCGAGGTTTCGGCAATCCCGATCGGCCCCTGCAGGTTGCAGCTGCTGATCGCGCCGGTGACCATGTGCCACAGGCCCGACAGGCTGGTGCGCATCAGATCGCCCACCTGGGTCAGCGCCAGGCCCACCGCCTCGACCGGGCCGGGGGTGCGCAGTTCGGGCACGAAGGCCAGCCCCCCCGACAGGCCGATCAGCCAGCGGGTTTCGAACCCGCCGTCGGGCAGCGGCAGGTCCATCCGCCTGGGCGTCAGGGTCACCTCGACCTCGTCGCCCGCGCGCCACAGCCGCAGCGTCAGGCTGCGCCCGTCCGAGGCGCCGACGATCTCGCGCAGCTGGGCAAAGGCATGGACCGGCACGCCGTCGACGGCCAGCACCACATCGCCCACCTGCAGCCCCGCCGCCATCGCCGCCGACTGCGGCTGGACCGCATCGGCCACCGGGGGCAGCGGGAAGGGCCCCTGCAGGTCGATCTCGGCCCCCTGCCGCAGCAGCCGGTAATCGGCCGCGGGCGCGGGCGGCAGCGTGCCCGCCACATCCAGCAGCGCCGCCAGCGTGGGCGTGGGCTGGCCCGCCAGCGCCAGCACCCGGTCGCCGGGCAGCAGCGGCTGCGCCACGCCGGGCAGGGCCTTGGGTTCGCCCACCACCGAATCCTCGGTCGCGACCCCCTGCGACAGGAACAGGCCCGCGAAGATCACCACCGACAGGATGAAGTTGAACATCGGCCCCGCCGCCACCGTGGCGGCCCTGGCCCACAGCGGCGCACCATGCATCGTGGCGCGGCGCTGTTCGGGGCTCAGCCCCGTCAGCACCTTGTCATCGCCGCGGGCCGAGGCCGCGTCGCCATCGCCCAGGAACCGCACATAGCCGCCAAAGGGCAGCGCGGCGATCTGCCAGCGCGTGCCGTGCCGGTCGGCGCGCGACAGCAGGACGGGGCCGAAGCCCAGGCTGAACACCTCGGCATGGATGCCCGACCAGCGGCCGACGATGTAGTGGCCGTATTCGTGCACCGCGACGATGACCGACAGTGCCGCCACAAAGGCGACCAGCGTCCAGACCAACCCCCCGAACTGGGGCACGAAACCGAAGATATCCACTGCTTACCTCTTTGCCTGCCGGGCGCTGACCGCCTCGTCTGCCCTTTGCCGGGCAAGGTGGTCCGCCGCAGTCACCTCCTCAAGGGTGGCGGCGGCTATTCTGAGGCGCAATTCGCCCGAAAGCCGGTCCAGAACCTGTTCGACCACCGCCGCCATGTCGAGAAACCCGATCCGCCGGTCGAGGAAGGCGTCCAGCGCCACCTCTTTCGCCGCATTGAAGGCCGCGCCCGACAGCCCGCGCGTGGCCATCACCTCGCGCGCCAGGCGCAGCGCGGGAAAGCGCACGGGGTCGGGCGCCTCGAAGGTCAGCCGCGCCAGCCGCGTCAGATCCAGCCGTTCGACCGGCACATGGCCGCGGTCGGGCCAGTGCAGCGCATAGCCGATGGCATGGCGCATGTCGGCCGGGCCCAGATGCGCCATGATCCCGCCGTCGCGGAAGCCCACCAGCGCATGCACGATCGACTGGGGGTGGACGACGGTTTCGATCATCTCGGGCGCAAAGCCGAAGAATTCGCGCGTTTCAATCAGTTCCAGCGCCTTGTTGAACATGCTGGCGCTGTCGATGGAAATCCTTTGCCCCATCGACCAGTTGGGATGGGCCACCGCCTGTTCGGGCGTGGCGCGGGCGATGCGCTCCAGCGGCCAGTCGCGGAACGGCCCGCCCGAGGCGGTGATGATCACCCGTTCCACGCCCGCGCGATCCTCGCCCGCCAGCGCCTGGAAGACGGCGCTGTGTTCGCTGTCCACCGGCAGCACGGTCGCGCCATGCGCCGCGGCAGTCGCCAAGAGCAGCGGGCCCGCGGTCACCAGGCTTTCCTTGTTGGCCAGCGCCAGCGTCGTGCCGTGGCGCAGCGCGCGCAGCCCCGGCGCCAGGCCCGCGGCGCCGACGATCGCGCTCATCACCCAGTCGGCGGGGCGGTCGGCGGCCTCGATCAGCGCCTGCGGCCCCGCCGCGGCCTGCACGCCGCTGCCCGCCAGCGCCGCGCGCAGGTCGTCCAGCGCCTCGGGATGGGCGGTCACCGCCACCTCGGCGCCGAAGCGTCGCGCCTGTTCGGCCAACCGGCCCACCTGCCGCCCGCCCGTCAGCGCCACCACCCGCACCTGGCCGGGCGTCAGCAGCGCCAGCGTGCTTTCCCCGATCGAGCCCGTCGCGCCAAAGACCGAAATGCTGCGCATGTCAGAAAAGCCTCACCGGCAGAAGAAGTTCGACCACGATCATCGCGGCCAGCGTGGCGCCCAGAAGGCCGTCGAACCGGTCCATCAGCCCGCCATGGCCGGGTATCAGATGGCTGGAGTCCTTGACCCCCATGCGCCGCTTGATCGCGCTTTCGGCGATGTCGCCCATCTGCGCGGCAAAGGACAGGATGGCGCTGACCCAGATCAGCTCATGCCCGCCGGGCATCAGCCATTCGAAGCCGAAGCCCGTCAGCCCCGCGCCGACCCAGCCCGCGATGGTGCCCGACCAGGTCTTCCTGGGGCTGATGCGGGGCCAGAACCTGGGCCCCCCCAGCGCGCGGCCGGCGAAATAGCCCGCCACGTCGGTCACCACCACCACCGCCACCAGCCAGGCCAGCCAGACCACGCCATTTTCGGCGCGGAACGTGGCCAGGCCCCAGGCCGCGACCAGGATCGCCAGGCCATAGGCCACGAACAGCCGCCGCCCCGCGGGCAGCAGCAGCAGCCCCGCCGCCGCCGGCAACAGCAGGAAGGCCAGCCCCCAGGGTCCGGGCAGGGCCAGCGCCGCCAGCACCGACAGCCCGCCCGCCACCCCGATCAGCACGTCGCGCCGCGCCCGCAGGCTGCGGATCATCCGCGCCAGTTCCCACAGCATCAGCCCCGCCGCCACGGCACAGAGCGCGGAAAACCACGGCCCGCTGATCCGCCTGCCGATCCCGGAACTGAACGAACAGCGCCGGCGCGAGCTGACCAAGGTCGCGGCGCAATATGCCGAACAGGCCCGCGT
>JACXUX010000505.1 GCA_014763725.1 Rhodobacterales bacterium | reverse complement strand
CGACCCGCCCCCCGCCGCGCGCGGCGGGGGGCGGGTCGGGCCGGTCCACGGCGCTGGGCCTGGCGCTGGTGGCGCTGGGGTGGGAACTGTCGGCCCGCGCGCTGGAGGGCGCCTTCGTCCTGGCCGCCCCGTCCGAGGTGGCGCGGACCCTGGTCGCGCACCACGCCCTGCTGGGCCGCGCGCTGGCGGAAACGCTGGGCAATGCCGCGGTGGGCTTTGTCCTGGGCAACCTGGCCGCGCTGACGCTGGCGGCACTGGCGCTGGCCTGGCCGCGCGGCCAGCGGCTGGTGACCGGGGTGGCGCTGGTGGTGTTCTGCCTGCCCCTGGTGGCGACGGGGCCGATCCTGCGGGTGATCTTCGGCCCGGGCGACGGGCCGCAGGTCGTGCTGGCGGCGCTGGCGGTCTATTACACCACGCTGATCCCGCTGCTGGTGGGGCTGCGGGCGGCGCCCGCGGCCTGGTTCGACCTGATCCGCAGCTATGGCCGCGGGCGGATCGCGGCGCTGGTGCATGTGCGGCTGATGGCGTCGCTGCCCTATCTGTTCGCGGGGCTGCAGATCGCGGCGCCTGCGGCCTTCCTGGGCGCGATGGTGGGCGAGTTCACGGGGGCCGAGCGCGGCATGGGCGTGCTGACGATCCAGGCCATGCGCGCGCTGGACGTGCCGATGACCTGGACGCTGGCGCTGCTGGCCACGGCCGTGGCGGTCGTGGCCTATCTGGGCATCGGGGGGCTGGCGCGGCAGGTGCTGCGCGATGCCCCGCCGCTGATCCTGGCCCCGCCGCCGCCAGAGGTGCCGGGCCGCGGCGGCCTGTGGCGGCTGGCGGCGGGCCTGGCCGCCGTGACGGGCGCGATCCTGGCGCTGTGGTGGGGGGCGATTGCGGTCTTTGACCTGAACCCCTTCTTCGCCAAGGCGCCGGACGACGTGCTGCGCGCGCTGGTCTGGGCGCCGGATGCGGGCCAGACGCGCGCGGCGCTGGCCCGGGCGCTGGCGGGCACGGCGGTGCTGCTGGTGCCGGGCTATCTGGCGGGGCTGGC
>JACXUX010000504.1 GCA_014763725.1 Rhodobacterales bacterium | reverse complement strand
CGAAAGGAGCCCGCATGATCCGCCCCGCCCTGGGACCCGCGCAGCTGGCCGCCGCCGCACAGGGGCTGCGCCTCTTGCTGCCCGGCATCGCCGTGGCGCTGACGGTGGCGGCGGCCAGCACCTTCCTGTCGGATCATCACGGCGGGCCGGTCATGCTGTTTGCGCTGCTGATCGGGATGTCGCTGCACTTCCTGTCGCGGGATGCCGTCTGCGCGCCGGGGCTGGACTTCACCAGCAAGCGGCTGTTGCGCTGGGGCATCGCACTTCTGGGTGCGCGCATCACGCTGGACCAGATCGCCAGCCTTGGCGCGCGGCCCATCGTGATCGTGCTGGTGTGTCTGGCGGCCACGATCGGGGCGGGGCTGCTGCTGGCGCGGCTGACGGGGCGCGACTGGGCCTTCGGCGTGCTGACCGGCGGGGCGGTGGCGATCTGCGGCGCCTCGGCCGCGCTGGCGATTTCGGCCGTGCTGCCGCGGGCCGAGGGGCGCGAACAGCACACGCTGTTCACCGTGGTGGCCGTCACCAGCCTGTCGACGGTGGCGATGATCCTGTATCCCCCGGTCTTTGCCGCCCTGGGCTTTGCCGAGGCCGAGATCGGCATCCTGCTGGGCGCCACGATCCACGACGTGGCCCAGGTGGTGGGCGCGGGCTATGCCGTGTCGGACCTGGCGGGCGATACCGCGACCTATGTCAAGCTGCTGCGGGTGGCGATGCTGCCGGTGGTGGTGGTCGTGCTGGCGCTGATCGCGCTGCGCAACCGCCGGCAGGACGGGGCGCCCGTTCCCTGGCCGCTGTTCACGCTGGCCTTTCTGGCCATCCTGCTGGCCAACAGCCTGGGCCTCTTGCCGCCTGCGCTGGCGGGGCTGATGCTGGATGTCTCGCGCTGGCTGCTGGTCGCGGCGATCGCGGCGCTGGGGATCAAGACCTCGCTGCAGGCGCTGTTCACGCTGGGGCCGGCCAATCCGGCCATCGTCCTGGCCGAGACGCTGTTCCTGGCGCTGCTGGCCACGCTGCTGCTGACACTGCTGTGAAAAGGACCCGAC
>JACXUX010000174.1 GCA_014763725.1 Rhodobacterales bacterium | reverse complement strand
CGACAGGTGCCCCAAGGTCTTCCTCTCTGCCATCGCTCTCGCCGCAACCGTCATCTTCTGGCTTTGAAATGACAACGAGTCCTGACCCTAGTACGTCTCGACGATGCCGCTGTATTCACCGCGCAGCTGCGCTCGAGCGGCCAATCATGGTCACGGAACGGGCAGCATGAGCGTGTTCGGCTGGCTGAACGACCAACTTCTGCGGATGACCTGGCTCAACGACCTCGTCGGCGCGGGTGTGGCGGCCATCGGGCTGGACCCCGCCTCGCGGATCGGTGGGTCCGTGCAGTTCTTCGTCTATGACGTGATCAAGATCTTCATCCTTCTTTCGGTGCTGATCTTTGCCATCTCCTGTGTGCAAAGTCATTTCCCGCCCGAACGGACACGGGCCATGCTGGGCGGGCGGTCCGGTCTGGGTGCCAACACGCTCGCGGCTCTTCTCGGCACGCTGACACCGTTCTGTTCCTGTTCGTCGATCCCACTCTTCATCGGCTTCACCGCCGCTGGCCTGCCGCTGGCGGTGACGTTTTCGTTTCTGATCGCCGCTTGCATGCTCAAGGGGATCGAGCGGGTGACGCCGATGCTGCATTTCCAAGTCGACGGGGCCGAGGTGGCGCTGGAGGCAGTGCGCCAGGACGCGCCACCCAAACTGACGCTGATCCGCTACGGGATCATCGTGGACAGCGCCGAGACGGACCAGCGCCTTGATCTGCTGCACCGCAACATCCTGAAATACGGCACGATCTCGAACACGCTGTCGGGGGCCGTGCCGCTGGAAGGCACGCTACGCCGTACCTCAGGTCGCGGCTGACAGGTTCACGCGCTTCATCAGGGCCTCGGCGCTTTCCTTGCGTTCGGAATAGCGGTCCACGAGATAGTCGGCCCGGTCGCGCGTCAGCAGGGTGAATTTCATGAGTTCTTCCATCACATCCACGATCCGGTCGTAGAGTGGCGAGGGGCGCATCCGCCCAGCCTCGTCGAACTCCTGAAACGCCTTCGGGATCGAGGACTGGTTGGGGATCGTCAGCATCCGCATCCAGCGGCCGAGGACGCGCATCTGGTTTACCGCGTTAAAGCTTTGCGAGCCGCCCGAGACTTGCATGACGGCCAGCGTCTTTCCCTGCGTCGGCCGAACTGCGCCCTCGGAGAGCGGGATCCAGTCGATCTGCGTCTTCATCAGACCGGTCATCGCACCATGCCGTTCCGGCGAGGACCAGACCATGCCCTCGCACCAGGACGCAAGATCGCGCAGTTCGCGCACCTTGGGGTGGGTCGCATCGACCCCGTCGTCGACCAGCGGCAGGCCGGACGGGTTGAACATCCTTACCTCGGCCCCGAGCCGCGTCAGGATGCGGACCGCTTCCTCGGCCGCCAGACGGGAATAGCTGCGGGCTCGGAGCGAGCCGTAGAGGATCAGAATGCGCGCCGGGTGGACCGATGGCGCGCCGCTGAACAACCGGTCGCGGTCGATGCCGGGGAACAGCGCGTCATCGATGTTGGGCGTGTCGGAGTGCTGGTCAGACAAGGCGGTTTCCTTCGGCATCGATGATCATTTGACCGTCCTCCTTTGCCAGCGGACCGGGAGGCAGGCGGTCCAGCAGATCCAGAACCGTCTCGGACGGGCGGCACAGGCGCACGCCTTTGGGCGTGCAGACGAGGGGCCGGTTCACGGGGATCGGATGGACCACCATCGCGGTCAGTAGCTGGTCGTCTGTCACGTCGGCCGCAGTCAGGCCCATCTCCTCGGCAGGCGATCGGGAGATGCGCAAGGCATCGCGCGGGGTGAGGCCTGCCGCAGCAAACAGCGCCAGAAGCTGGGGCCGGGTCCAGCCTTCCTTCAGATAGTCGATGACGATGGGCGTATACCCGGCGGCCTGGATGATCCCCAGGACGTTGCGCGATGTCGCGCAATCGGGGTTGTGGTGGATCACGACGGGAAAGCTCATGCCGGAAACCTGTTGCGGGTGCGGTTGGCGAAGGCGACCAATGACAGCATCACTGGCACCTCAACCAGGACACCCACCACCGTTGCCAGCGCCGCGCCCGAGTTCAGACCAAAGAGGCCGATGGCCGCGGCCACCGCCAGTTCGAAGAAGTTCGACGTGCCGATCAGGGCGCAGGGCGCTGCCACATTATGGGGCAGCTTCCACACAAAGGCCCAGGCATAGCCAAGCGCGAAGATCCCGTAGGACTGGATGATGATCGGCACGGCAATAAGCGCGATCAGCAGCGGCTGGGCGAGGATCACCTGCCCCTGGAAGCCGAAGAGCAGCACCACTGTCAGCAAGAGGCCGAGGACCGAGGCGGGCTTGATCCGCGCCGTGAACTCCGCTACCGCCGCTTCACCCCCGCGCGCCATCAGGGCCCGCCGCGTCAGTGCCCCGGCGATCAGGGGGATCACGATGTAGAGAACCACCGACAGGATCAGCGTCTCCCATGGCACGGTGATGTCGGTCACGCCCAGCAGGAATGCCACAATCGGCGCGAAGGCCACGACCATGATCAGATCATTCACGCTGACCTGAACCAGCGTGTAGTTCGGATCGCCCCTGGTCAGCTGCGACCAGACAAAGACCATTGCCGTGCAGGGCGCCGCACCCAGCAGGATAAGCCCCGCGATGTATTCGGGTGTCTTGGCCCGATCGATCAGCCCCGCGAACAGGTGGTCGAAGAACAGCACCGCCAGCGCCGCCATCGTGAACGGCTTGATCAGCCAGTCGATGACCAGCGTGATGACCAGCCCCCTTGGCCGCCGACCGACATCCTTGAGCGATCCGAAGTCGATGGCGATCATCATCGGATAGACCATCGTCCAGATCAGAACCGCCACGACCAGGTTGACCGAGGCATATTCCAGCTCCGCGAGTGCGGCGAACAGGCCGGGCACGAGGTTGCCAAGCACAAGCCCCGCAAGGATGCAAAGAGCGACCCAGAGGGTCAGCCAGCGTTCGAACAGGCTCATGCGGTTTCCTCTTGATAAGGGACGCAGCAGGCATCGCCGGGCGGGGGTGTCAGGCTGGTGATGAACGCCGCGAGAGGCGCCAGCGCGACGGGGTTCAGCGCATAGCAGACGCGTGGACCGTCGATCTCTCCCGAGATGATCCCCGCCGCCTTGAGGATGCGCAGGTGCTCGGACACCGTGGACTGGGCCAGACCGACGGCATCCACGATGTCGCCGCCAATGCAGCCGGGTGTAGCAAGCAGCAGCCGGAGAATGCGCAACCGCGCGGGATGCGCGAGCGCCTTGGCCAGTTCAGCGACTTCGATATCCATCTCCAGCATGAATGATCCGTTGCTTCGTAAATCGTCGATAGACGATAAATTACATATGGACAATGGTTGGTCCCGGTCAATCGTCAGCTATTGGCCGTAAATTGCCATTCTTGCCGACCGCTTCAACCTACGGCCAGGTCTTGCGCCGTCTTCCCACCAGTGTTCTACGCCTGACGTAGGATTCCCAATCCTTCTCTGCCGTGGCATGTTCGGCGGATGAGACGCTCCGACATCTGCCTTTACCTTGGGGCTGCCCGCTCCACCCCGGTCCTCTGGGGGTTTCCGGCGGCCGTTCCGTCCACCGTGCGCGCGTCACCCGACGGGTTTTTTCCGGGTCTTGTCGAAGGGACGGTCCCGAAGACAGGACACACAGGAGCTTACCATGCAGAACATCGTCATCCTCGTCGGCAACATCGGTCAGACCCCCGAAGCCCGCACCACCCAGGGCGGCACCAAGATCACCAACTTCAGCCTCGCCACCTCCCGCCCCCGCCTCTCGGAGGGTCGCGTCCTGCGCGACGAAAACGGCTACCGGGTCATGGACACCGAATGGCATCGCATCACTTGCTTCAACGGTCTCGGCAAGACGGTCGCGGAGCACTGCGAAAAGGGCATGAAGGTCCTCGTCCACGGCCGCATCCACTACGCCAAGTGGACCGATGCAACCGGCACCGACCGCTACGGCTGCGAAATCATCGCCGAGAAGGTCGACTTCCTGAGCCGCCCCAAGTCGGCCGAGAACGAAAATCCCGAGCTGGTCGACCGCGACGATGAGATCCCGTTCTGAGGAACGGGTTCTCCCCCTCGGGCCCGGCGGGGAAACCCGCCGGGTTCGATCAAAGGAAAAACGGCACCTCAGGTCTCGTGCATGACGCGCCCGATATCGCTGAGATCATAGCCGCCGATAGTCTGGAATTCGTTGCGGAACTTCTCGGATCGCAGGATTTCCAGCAGGGTGCGCACCTCGGGCCGCTCGAGATGCTCGGTCTTGACCACCAGATCATAGCGCTCCCGCTTCATCGGCACGAAGTCCACGTTATCGACCTGACGGGCGATCTTCTCGGTGCCGACGGCCACGTCCGCATCACCGCGTCCCACCGCGCTTGCCAGAGCCAGATGGGACTGGTTTTCATTGTCGTAGCCCGGAATCGCGCTTCCATAGAGCCCGAGGAGCTTCAGGTTCTCGTCCAGCAGCACGCGCGATCCGGCGCCTTTTTCTCGGTTGATCAACCGGATGTCATCGCGGCCGAGGTCGCGCCAGGCGACAATCCCCCTCGGATTGCCTCTGGCGACATAAAACCCCTGGGTGCGGTATGTGATGTTCACGATGGTGCAGCGGATCCCCGGCAGCAGGGCCCGCACATGGGGCAGGTTGTAGTCATCCGTCGCGGCGTCCCACAGATGCGCGGTCGCCGCCCCCACCCGGTCGTGATAGAGCGACACGAGGGCATCGTAACTGCCGATATAGGCCCTGAGCGCGGCGATCCCGTGCAGGCGCAGGGTGTTCGAGAGGATGTCGAGGATCAGGTCCTGACCGCAGATGACAAAGCCGCTGTCCTGACGGTTCGCGCCAAGATCGACACGCCGTCGCGCGTCCAGCGCGACCGCAGGCTCGGGGTCGCGCGCCTTGTGCTCTGATCGGCCCATGTAGTCGCGGACCTGTGCTTCGGTGAAGCGGATCTTGCGACCGACCTTGTAGAAGCCGATGCGCTGGTCCTTGATCAGTGCGTAGACACCGCTTTTGCTGACATTCAGCAGGGCCGCCACGTCCTCGACCGTCAGGGCGTCCTTGGTTGACATGATCTCTCCCTAAATCCGCTTTCGTTTCGTTCCGTATGATTACGCACAAAAATGCATGGCCACAATCATGCGTGAACGATTTTCGCTTTACATCCTTCGATTTGATGCGTCTTCTCACCCAAACTGCGTAGAAATTCGCATGTTGGCGCACTCATCATGCTGTTTCATTCGCTTTCGCACAAACTGCTGAGAGGAGACTACCGTGTTCAACCGCCGCAATACCCTGCAAGCCCTCGTGCTCCTGGGCTGGGCAGCCTTCGCCGCCTTTCCCCTGACCGCATCCGCCGAAGGTGAGCCGCCAGTGATCGCCGCCGCGTCCGATCTGAAATTCGCTGTCACCGAGATCGCCGTCGCCTTCACCGCCGAGACCGGGATGGAGGTGAAGCTGTCTTTCGGATCGACCGGCAACTTCGCCACCCAGATTCGCGAAGGCGCACCGTTCGAGTTGTTCATGGCCGCCGACGAGAAATTCGTCGCACAGTTGCACGCTGAGGGCCTGACCCGCGATGAAGGCGCGCTTTATGCCGAGGGGCGGGTTGTCATCATGGTTCCGCACGGATCGGCGCTGACGCCGGACGAGAACCTCGACACTCTGGCGGCCATGCTGGACGCAGGAACGATCACCCGGTTCGCCATCGCCAACCCCGAACACGCTCCCTATGGCTTGCGTGCGCAGGAGGCGCTGCAGCATCGCGGGCTGTGGGAGAAGGTGCAGCCGCATCTGGTTCTGGGCGAGAACGTCAGCCAGACCGCGCAATTCGCCTTGTCGGGAAATACGGCTTCGTGCTGCCGCAGGGCTAAGGCATGGACTGGACGGCACTGACGCTTTCACTGGAACTGGCGGCATGGACCGTCGCGATCCTGCTGCCTATCTCGGTGCTGGTAGGGCGCTGGCTGGCCTATGGCCGTTTCCGCGCCAAAGGCATGGTCGAGGCGCTGGTCATGCTGCCCCTTGTCCTGCCGCCGACCGTGTTCGGGTTCTACCTGCTCTTGGCCTTCGGGCGCAATTCGCCGGTGGGGGCGCTCTGGAACGACCTCTTCGGGCATCAGGTTGTATTCACCTTTGAAGGGCTGGTTGTGGCGAGCGTGATCTTCAATCTGCCCTTCGCCATCCAGCCCGCGCAGCGCGGTTGCGAGGCGATTCCGGTCGAGGTGCGCGAGGCCGCCGCCTGCTGCGGCCTGTCGCCCTGGCGCGCGCTGTGGAAGGTGGACCTGCCGCTGGCCTGGCCCGGGCTGATGACGGCGATGGTGCTGACCTTTGCCCATACGCTGGGCGAGTTCGGCATCGTGCTGATGGTTGGCGGCTCGATCCCCGGCGAGACCAAGACGATTGCCATTGCGATCTATGACCGGGTGCAGGGCTTTGACATGGCGGGCGCTGGCATCATGTCGGCCGTGCTGGTGGCGATTTCCTTTTCGACCATTGCCGTCACCTACTGGCTGTCGGCCCGTGTCGGGCGAAGGCTGGCATGACGCTGGACGTGACGCTGAAGGCCGAAACGCCAATCCCGCTGGATGTGTCGTTCCGGGTTGCGCCGGGCGAACTGCTGGCGCTGGTCGGCCATTCCGGGTCGGGCAAGACCACCATCCTGCGCAGCATCGCAGGGCTGTGGCGGCCGGATCAGGCGAGGGTCGCGGTTGCGGGCGCGGTCTGGCTGGACGCCACAGTCAATCTGGCGCCTCACCAGCGCAGGGCTGGGGTGGTGTTCCAGAACTACGCGCTCTTTCCCCATATGACGGCCGCGCAGAATGTCATGGCAGCGATGGACCGCCCCGACCGAGCCGAGGCGGCGCGCATCCTTGCCATGGTGCACCTTGACGGTCTGGCCGATCGCAAGCCCGCGCAGTTGTCTGGTGGCCAGCAGCAGCGCGTGGCCGTGGCGCGCGCTCTGGCCCGCCGCCCGCAGGTTCTGCTTCTGGACGAACCCTTTTCTGCGGTGGACCGCGCCACGCGCGAGCGTCTGCATGCCGAAATCATGGCGCTTCGGGCGCATCTGAACATGCCGGTGGTGCTGGTCACGCATGACATGAACGAGGCGCAGTTGCTGGCTGACCGCATGTTGGTGATCGAAAAGGGTCGCGTGGTGCGCGAAGGCACGACCGCGGCCGTGATGGCCGACCCGGTCTCCTTACGGGCCATGGGTATCCGCGAGGTCGCGGCCATGCTGCCCGCCGTGGTGGCCGGGGACGAGGAGGACGGTCTGACCCGGCTGGATACCGCAACCGGCCCGATCTTCCTGCCCGACATCGACGCGAGGCCCGGCACCCGGTTGCGCGTGCGGATCATGGCGCATGAGGTGATCCTGTCGCGCGACCGCCCCACGGGCCTGTCGGCGCAGAACATCTTGCCGGGCGTGATCGCCCGTGTGCAGCCGGGCGACGGGCCAGGGGTGATGGTGCATATCGCCATGGGCGAGAGCGAGATCGTCGCCCGCATCACCCGCCGCGCCCTCGCGGACCTGGGCCTCGCTCCCGGCGATACCGTTCATGCCGTGCTCAAGGCGATGTCGGTGGCACGCGACCACATCGCGCGCGTGGCCACGCCGGAAACACCAGATGGCTGACGCCCCACGAAATCTGCCCGCCGCCTTCGGGGCCGGAACCGTGATCGGAACCCTGGGTGGCCTGATCGGCCTTGGCGGTGCCGAATTCCGCTTGCCTCTGCTGATCGGCGTTTTCCGCTTTGCCGCATTGGAAGCGGTGATCCTGAACAAGGCGACAAGCCTTGTCGTCGTGGCGACCGCCTTGCCGTTCCGGGCGGGAACGGTTCCCCTGTCCGAGATCGGCGCGCACTGGTCCTTCGTGGCCAACCTGCTGCTCGGCAGCCTCGCCGGGGCCTGGTTCGGCGCGGGATGGGCGACGCGCCTGTCATCGGCGACGCTTTACCGGGTGCTGGCGGGATTGCTGGTGATGATCGCGGTTGTCCTCATGTTCGGGCACGATGTTTCCGGATCGGGGCCCGCGCTGACTGGCACCTTGCAGATGCTGGCCGGGGTTCTGGCGGGCTTCGGCATCGGCGTTGTCGCCTCGCTGATGGGCGTGGCCGGGGGCGAGTTGCTGATCCCGACGCTGGTTCTGCTGTTCGGGGCGGATATCAAGCTGGCCGGATCGCTGTCGCTGGCCGTAAGCCTGCCCACAATGCTTGTGGGATTTGCCCGTTATAGTCGCGACCAGAGCTTTGGGGTTC